>DAOKZM010000140.1:0-1739 GCA_035325665.1 Thermomicrobiales bacterium
AGGCAACGACCGCCGATGCGGGCAGCCCGCGCGCGATCTCGCCGGACAGGTTCGGTCCCGAAAGCACCGCGACGCGGCTCGCCGATATCTCTCCGGCGTCACCGAGCACCTCGCTGAGGCGCGTAAGCGTCGCCCGTTCCAGGCCCTTGGCGCACGATACGACCAGTGCTTCCGACGCTAGCGTCCATCGCAACTGCTCCGCGACCTCCCGGACCGCCTGGGAGGGCACGACGACGAAGACCGCACCGGCCGCGGCCACCCCTGCTGTCAGGTCCGACGTCACCGTGATCGACGGCGAAAGCGTTACCCCCGGAAGGTAACGCTCGTTCTCTCGCACGTCGCGGATGGCGGTGGCGTGGTCTACGTCCCGCGTCACGAGCCTGATCGATACGCCGATCGAGTCCAGGTGAGCCGCGAGGGTCGTGCCCCAGGCGCCAGCGCCGACGATCGCCGCCGTTGTGACGTTTGACATTTGCTTCCGACGCTCCCTAGACTCAGCCGCGACCACGACGACGATTGAACGAAGGGACACAGGCCCGTGCTGGACACCCGCGAGACCCAGGCGATTACCCCCCCCCGTTGTCCGTTCCTCCGCGTCGATCGCATCCTCGAGGGCGAGTACGGCGTCCGCGCGGTCGGGCTGAAGAATGTCACGGCGAACGAGCCGTTCTTTCAGGGTCACTTTCCGAACTACCCGGTGATGCCGGGCGTGCTGATCATTGAGGCGCTCGCCCAGGTCGGCGCGGTGGCGCTGCTCGGCATGGACGAGTATCACGGCAAGATGGCGTTCTTCGCCGGTATCGACGGTGTGCGCTTCAAGCGACAGGTCAAGCCGGGCGACGCGCTCCGCCTGGAGGTCGTCATGGGCCGCATGCGACGCGGGATCGGGACCGGAACCGCCACTGCGACGGTGGACGGCGAGCTGGCAGTCAAGGCCGAGCTGATGTTCGCCGTCGCGGACCTCGACCAGCCCGCATGACGCGCCAGCCGGAAGCGCCTGCCCGCATCGGCGTCATCAAGCCATGCTGCATCGGCGACTGCGTCATGACGCTCCCGACGCTCGACTCGCTGGCGGCCGCGTTCCCGGCCGCCGAGCTGCGCGTTTACGTCGGTCCGCATTCGCGGGCCGTGTTCGAGCAGCGCGATCGCTGGGAACTGCAGACGATTCCCGACCGCATCACGCCGGCCGCCGCCACACGCCTGGCCATCACGGTCCGACAGGACCGGCTCGACCTGGTTGTTGTCCTGGAACGCTCGCGGCTGCTCCGGGCGGCGCTCGACACGCTCGCCGGTGCTCGTGTCGCGGCGGTCGCGATCGTGCGGCCTGAGGTCCGGCATGAGAGCGTTGCCTACCTCGATGTCCTCCGCGCCCTCGCCATCGAGCCTTCCGTCACTGCTCCCGCGCTGACGCCGACACCACAGGAGGTCGAGACCGCGCGTCAGCTTCTCGCCCGGTGGCCGCGACCGGTTATCCTCCACCCCGGCGGCGCCGAGAACCCCGGTGCGACTATGCCGGACAAACGCTGGCCCGCCGACCGCTACGCCGCGCTTGCTCGCTCGCTTGAGGCGGACGGACACCCCGTCGTCTTCAGCGGCGGCCCGGGCGACCGAGAGGTCGTCGGACGAATCATCGCCGCGGCCGGCTTACTGCCCGACCGATCGCTCGCCGGCCGCGTCGACCTGGCGCTGGCGCCCGCGGTAGTCGCCCAGGCGGGGCTGTTCGTCGGTGGCGACACCGG
>DAOKZM010000140.1:1749-5395 GCA_035325665.1 Thermomicrobiales bacterium
GGATGCCAGGACAGCCGGTACTAACACCAGCAGCAGGCCAACAATAGCCAATAAGGCGAATATTCGACGACTCACAATGTACCTTCCTTATCCCTTGTTCTGGGGAATAGCTTTAGGGTTAATAGGACCGCCTTAACCGAAACGGCAATAAACCAATCGCCTGACGGCCATTGGAACTGACGCGCTTGTTGTCGGATTCAGTCGGCGGCTAACCCTCGCTGGCCACCAGCAGCGTCTCGCTCGACGAGGTCGTCGAAGCCTGTCGCGCCGCCCTCAGCCCCCAGGCCGTCGCGACATGACGTCGGTAACGCACGCCGTCCGCGACGTGGGGCTAATGGTTGCCGCTCGCTTGACCCCGCGCGCCACCGCGGACGGCGACACCGTGCTCGTCGCCCAGCCTGATCATCTCGGGGACATCCTGCTCTCGCAACCTGCCGTGCGGCTGCTGCGGGAGCAGTTGCCCCACGTGCGTCTGGTCGGCGTCGTCGGCCCATGGTCTGCCGAAATCGCCCGACTGGCATGGCCGGTAGACGATGTGGTTGCCATCGACTTCCCCGGCTTCGCCCGCGCCACGTCCAGCGATCCGAGCGCGCCATACCGTCTGTTGCGACCGGCGTCGGAGACGCTCGCCCGGTTGCGGCCGGGCGCGGCCATCGTCCTTCGACCGGACGCTTGGTGGGCTGCCTGGCTGGGAGCGCTCGTCGCGCGGGAGGTCGTTACAGCCAGCGATACGCGCACCCGCCGATTCGCGACGCTGGATGTCCCGGTTAGCGACGACGAGCACGCCGCGGTCCGCGCGGCGCGTATCGTAGCCGGCTGGGTGGGCGGCGCGCTGCCGAGCCCTGACGCTACGCCGGTGTCGATCCGGCCGGACGCATCCGCACGAGGCGAAGCAGCGGCACTACTCAGTACGGCTGCCGTCGACCGTCGGTACGCGGTGGTCCACCCCGGCTCGGGCGCGGCGGTGAAGCTCTGGCCGGAGTCGCATTGGCGTCAGGTAATCGGCGCGCTGAGCGAGCGAGGACTCGCGGTGGTCGTCACCGGCGGCAACGGCGAGCAGGATCTGTGCGCGAGCATCACCTCCGGGACCGGAGCGGTGAATATCGCCGGACGGACCACCGTCGCCGTACTCCTGGAAGTGATGCGCGGCGCCGCGATCACGGCCGGCACCGATAATGGGCCGATGCATCTCGCGGTCGCGGCCGGGACGCCGACGGTCCACGTCTTCGGCCCGAGCGACCCCCGCCGCTACGGTCCGTGGGGCGACGCGCGGCGGCACCGCGTGGTCTCGGCAGGCTGGCGCTGCCTGCGCTGCGGCGACCTCGGGCCAGATCGTCCCGCAGGATGTGGCTGCATGCTGGCGATCACATCCGAAGTCGTCGTCGCGGCAATCGATGATCTGCTGGACGCGCATGACCCGGGTTGAGCTGGCTATCGACGCCAGCCGAGCCGACGCTGCCGTCCGAACCGGGACCGAGTGGTATTCGTACGAGTTGCTTCGGGCCATGGCGACGCTCGACGATCGGCCGTCGCTGACCCTCTACCATCGTGCGTTCCGGCCAGACTGGCCCACTGGCGAGCGCGTCGCGCACGAGCTGATTCGGATGCCACGCCTGTGGACTCACGCGGGCCTCTCGATGCGAATGCTGCGAGACCGCCCGGTGGCGCTATTCATCCCCGCCCACGTCATCCCGCTCATCCATCCGAAGGTGACGGTCGTGACAGTCCACGACCTGGGGTATTTGCACGAAGCTAATTCGCACACGCGCTCGTCACGCATCTTCCTCGACCGGACGACACGGTGGAATGCCCGTGCCGCAACCCGCGTTATCGCCGTCTCGGCGGCCACACGCGACGACCTCGTCCGCCACTACGGCGTCGCGCCTGGAAAGATCGCGGTGGCCCACTCGGCGATCGACCATCGCCGGTTTCGTCCGCACGACCCGTCCGAGGCGCTCGCGCGAGCCGGAATCCCGCGTCCATACCTGCTGTTCCTCAGCACGGTCCAGCCGCGCAAGAACCTCGAGCGTGTCGTCACGGCGTTTGAGCAACTCGACGATCCCGACCTGCGCCTCGTCGTGGCAGGCCGCTCCGGCTGGTTGAGCGAGCCGATCGAGCGACGGCTGCGTAAGAGCCCCAGGCACGACCGCATCGTCCGACTCGGCTACGTCGACGACGAGCTCGTGCCAGCGCTCTACGCTGGCGCCGCCGCGTTCGTCCACCCGGCCCTCTACGAGGGCTTCGGGCTCGGCATCCTAGAGGCGATGGCGTCCGGGACGCCGGTCGTGACGAGCGACGTGGCCAGCATGCCGGAGGTGGCCGGCGACGCGGCGACACTGGTCGATCCCCGCGATGTCCGCTCGATCCGCGACGGGATAGCCGCAACGCTCGACCCGGATCGCCGCGCCGACCTCATCCAGCGCGGCCTGCGACGGGCCGCGCAATTCACCTGGGAGCGGACGGCGCGCCTGACGCTCGATGTCATCGCGGAGGCACGCCGTGGCGGTGGCTGATCGGCGGATCCTGGTCGTAAAGCTGGCCGACCTCGGGGACCTGCTCGTCTGTGAGCCGGCGGTCCGCTCGCTGCGGACCGCCATGCCGGACGCGCTCATCGACATCGTGGCGCCGCCGTCGTCGGCGGCGCTGGCGCCGCTGCTCGGTCACGACCTGCGGGTGATCAGTTTCCCGAAGCAGTTGTTCGACCATCCGCGCTCTCTCGCCCGTCCCGATCGGCTAGCGACAGCGGCCCGGTTCGCGCTCGCGCTGCGCCGGGGCCGCTACGATACCGTCGTGCTCCTCCACCACCTGACGACGGCGGCCGGCGCCACGAAGTTTCGCTGGCTGACACGCGCCGCTGGCGCTCGCCAGGTCGTCGGGCTGGACAACGGGCGTGGCATGTTCCTGACGACGCGGGTGGCGGACCTCGGCTTCGGCGCCAGCCACGAGGCGGACTACATGCTGCGGGTCGCGCGGATGGCCGGCGGCGCCGACGTCGACCCTGCGCCCCGATTTGACCGTGGCAGCCTCACCGATTATCCGGGTCTGCCGCGCGACTTCGCGGCGATCTACCCGGCCACCGGCCCCTACTCGCCACCGCGGACCTGGGCCGCCGACCACTACGGCGCGGTGGCGGCGGCGCTGGCCACGCGCGGTCTGACGCCCGTCGTCGTCGGCGCGTGGGACGCCGAGGACGCGGCGGCGACGATCCAGCACGCCGAACCATCGACCATCTCGCTTGTTGGTAAGACATCACTTCCCCAGTTAGCGGCAGTCCTGGCCAGCGCGCGGGTCGTCGTCGGCGGCGACTCGTTCGCCGGCCATCTCGCCGCGGCGCTCGACCGGCCGCGAGTCACCATCTTCGGACCATCCAACCGCGACGCCTGGAGGCCCTGGGGATCGGTGGACGCTGACGCCGTGTCGCGTAGCGCTGAGACACGACGCGGGATCGTCGTGTACCATGACCTTCCCTGCGAGCCGTGCCTGTACACGGGTTTTCGGCTCGGCAGACCCGCCGGATGCCCGGCCCGAACCTGCATGGCCCTGGTGACTGTGGAGGATGTCGTGCGCGCCATCGATCTCGTCATCGGAGGCTCCTGATGTTCCGCAGCGGTCGGACAATCGGCCTGCTGCTGATTTTCGGCGGCCT
>DAOKZM010000140.1:5405-7866 GCA_035325665.1 Thermomicrobiales bacterium
CGCCGCCATCGCGGTCGCCTGGCTTGCCTCGGGCGTCGCCGACGACGAATCCGGCCTGCGGACATCCGGCGCGATCCTTGGCGGCGGACTGCTCTTCGTCGCCGTCGTGCTGCCGATGCTGGCCGGCGGCGCGTATATCTTCCTGAAGGGCCGCAGCGAAGAAGCGCAACTGGCGACTGGCCAGCGCCAGCGCAAGCTCCTCGCGATCGTCGAGACCGCTGGACAGATCAGCATCGCCGACCTCGCCCTGCAGCTCGACGGCACGCGCGACTCGGTCCGCGACGACCTGTACGACCTCGTCTCGAAGGGCCTGTTCGCGGGCTATGCTGACTGGAACCGCGGAGTCCTCTATACGAGCACGGCGTCGGACTTGCGTGGAAGGCAGACCTGCCCCAACTGTGGAGGGCAGCTGGAGATCGCGGGCAAGGGGCTGATCCGTTGCCCATACTGTGGAGCCGAGATCTTCCTGCCCTGATCTGGCAGGACGACACCAACGGGAGGTCAGCGATGTCCACTCGCGACAGGCTCGACCGGATGCTCGATCGGATCCCGGGCTACGCAGGCTACCGGGACAAGGAGCGCCGCCGGGACAGCGACCGGGCGATCCGTGACAAGCTCGCGACCGACTACGGCCAGCTCGCCGACAGGCTCGGCCACGTCGCCACGCGGCTCGCCAACGACCGCAAGCTGGACGCGATCGCGGTCGTCGATCGGCCGCTGACCCAATTGCGGTCGTTCCTCGACCGTGTCAGGAACGCTGCTTATGGTTACGCGCCGATGTTCGCCAACGACGAGGTCGATGCTGGCGTCCTCGACCAGGTCGCGGCGTTCGACTCCGCTCTTGCCGATCAGCTCCCGGCCGTCGAGCGTGAGATCGCGGCGATCGAGGCTGCGAACCCTGGCGCGCCGGAGTTCCGGACCGCGGCCGACGCGCTGAGCGCATCGATCCAGCAGCTCTCCGACCGCTTCGACAAGCGGAACGAGATCATTCACTCCGGACGCCCGTTGCCGGAGAAGGACATGCTCGTTCTGCTTGAGCCAGCCGCGCCCGACAAGCCGCCGGTCGCGTGGCGGCTCCAGACGGGCGATGCCGTCTCGCACGATGGGCAGGACTACTCGATTATCGGGCGCGTTACCGCCGGGATGCCTCGGGGCGCGCGTCGTGCGTATCAACTGCGCGGCGGAGACGATCGCCAATGGCTCGAAGTCAGTGAGGCCCATGGCGGCCCGCTCTACTGGCTGTCCGAGATCTCGCTCGACCTGACCGGACAGCCTCGTGCGGTGACGCTCGGGGAGAAGGCCTACACGCTCCGGCGTGATGACCCGGCGCGCGGCGACGTCGAGGGCAGGCAGGGCGCTGGCGAGCGACCGCTGCGCTATCTCGAATACGCCGCCGGTGATCGCGTGCTGCACGTTTTCGACTGGGGGACCCAGCACCTGGCGCTCGAAGGTGTCGCGATCGACGAACGCGACATCGAGCTATATACGGGCCAGCGTTAGCCCGGTGATATCGGGCGTTTGTCTCGTCAATGGAGGAGGATCTGAACGATGGCTATTCTGGATCGCATGTCCCGACTCATCCGCGCCAACATCAACGACCTGCTCGACCGGGCCGAAGACCCGGAGAAGATGCTGAACGAGCTGCTGCGTGAGATGGACAGCAGCATCAGCGAGGCTCGCAGCCAGGTCGCCAACACGATCGCCCAGGAGAAGGAACTCGAGGCGGACCTGCGCGAGGCGCAGCACGATTCCCGCGAGTGGGAGCGTCGCGCCGAACTGGCCGTCGGCGCCGGTAAGGACGACCTCGCCCGCGAGGCGCTGCGCCGCAAGCGCGACGCCGAGAGCATCGGGACGGTCTATGCCCAGCAGCTCACCTCGCAGCAGGAGATGGTCGAGAAGCTGAAGTCGCAGCTGACGATGCTCCAGGCCAAGCGCGACGAGGCCGAGTCGAAGCGTGACGTCCTGATCGCCAGGCATCGCGCGACGATGGCCCAACGTCAGATCAGCGACACTCTCTCGACGCTGCCGGGGCTGGACTCGTTCAGCGAGCTCGACCGGATGGAGAAGCGCATCCGGATGGAGGAGTCGAAGACGGCGGCGATGGGTGAGCTGCAGGGCGAGGATATCGACTTCCAGTTCCAGCAGCTCGACCGCGACGACGAGATCGAGAGCGAGCTGGCCGCGCTCAAGGCTCGAAACGCGGGTGAAGACCCCAAGAGCCTCAGCTCGGGTTCAACGCCGAACGAGCCGGGCTCGTCGAGCTAGCCGGCCACATCGACCGGTCCGCCGGTGGCAGGAGGAGATCCTATTGGCCGTCCTGGATCTGATCGAATACGTCGATGAACGACCCGACGAGATCGTCCACCGCATTCCGGAGTACGGGTCGGGCGAGTTCCGGCTCGGCTCGCAATGCGTCGTGCGCGAGTCGCAACGAGCGGTGTTCGTCCGCGATGGCAAGGCG
>DAOKZM010000141.1:0-4485 GCA_035325665.1 Thermomicrobiales bacterium
CCGCGGTTGGCGGCCTCGACGACCTCGACGCGCGGGTCGGCAGCTTGGGCCGCCGCCGCGCTGCCGTCGCTGCTGGCGTTGTCGACGATGACGATGCGGTTGACCTCGCCCGCCTTCCGTGCCGCGACGAGCGACGCGATGCACTCGAGCAGCAGCGCGCGGACGTTGTAGGAGACGATGACGGCGTCCACCCTCGGTCGCTGGCTCACTGGTCCGCTCCGCGCCGGACGAGCCAGACCAACCGGGCCTGCTCGAAAGCGAGCACCGCCGCCAGGAAAAGGCCGGTCCAGCCGTCCCGATAGCCGCGCAGTGCCACGAACCGGCGCAGAAGCTCCCGCGCCGGGGCGGCCAGATACGAGCGCCTTCGCGGTATACGTCCGTCGGCCAGCGCCTCGTCTGATGCCTGCATGGTGTAGCGCTTCTGCTTGCGCAGGAACTCGCCGCGCGTCTCGTAGTTGATATGGACCAGCGGGGAGACGAGGTCGATCGACCGCCCGTCCAGCACCACGACCTCGTGGACCTGGCGGAGCTCGTCGTAACTGGCGCTGTCACGACGGAGCAAGCGCGTCTGATGGTCGGGCCACCAGCCGCCGCCGCGCAGCGCCCGGCCGAAGACGACGTTGTGCCGCGGGATCCGTGCCCCGGCGACATCGCCTCGGACGTTGTCGAGGAATGCGGCGATCTCAATGCCGCCATCGGGCGTCAGTCGCTCGTCGGCGTCGAGAAACAGCACCCATGGGGTCCCGGCCAGTGCCAGCGCCGCGTTGCGCTGGCTGGCGTAGCCGTCGAACCGGCGCGTCTCGATCCGCGCGCCGGACGCGCGGGCGATGTCGACCGTCCGGTCGCTGGAGCCCGAGTCCAGCACGATGACACTGCCGGTCAGACGCTCCAGCGACGTCAGACAGCCGGGAAGATGCTCTTCCTCGTTAAGTGTCAGCACGATCGCGGTGACGTCGTAGCGCATCATCGGTCCCTCGCCGCGACGCGGAATGTCCGGCGGATGCGCGCGTTCGTCGAGCGCCGGCCGTCGCCGGCCCGCCGGTCGTCGAGCCGCGTGCCGAGATCAACGACCAGCGCCGCCAGGCGACGCTGCCGCCCGCTCCACCAGCGGCGGCCATACCGCGCCCGGCTCGTCCAGAGCGCCTCGCGCATCGCCTCCGGCCGCTGCGCGGTCGAGCGCCCGCCGTGGTGGACGACCCGCGCGGTCGGAATCAGCAGCGTCGTCCATCCGCGCTCGGCCAGACGATGCGCCCAGTCGATCTCCTCGCTATACATCCCATAGCCCTCGTCGAGCGGACCCGCCGTGTCGGCGGCCGCGCGGCGGACGCACATCGCCGCGCCGAGCGGGTAGTCGATCCGGATCGGTTGGATACCGTCGCCGACCAGCGCCCGCCCGTTCAGCGGCGATTCGACGAGGCGCGCCGGGACCGGGAGGAGGTCGAACAGCAGGCTCGTCGGGCCGGGGAACCGATACCCCGCCGACTGCTGCGATCCGTCCGGATTCAGGAGCAGCGGGGCGGTCATCCCGATGTGGCTGGCGATCCTCAGCCCGCGATAGAGCGCCTCGAGCGAGCCCGGCTCAAGCTCGATGTCCGGGTTAAGGAGCAGCACGGCATCGCCTCGGCTCGCCGCCAGGCCGGTGTTGCAGCCGGCTGCATAGCCGCGATTCTCGGCTAGCTCGATCAGCGTTACGTCGGAGTGTGCGGCAACAACCGCGCGGTGTCCGTCAGTTGGCGAGGCACAGTCGACGACGATCGTCTCGCAGGTGAAGCCAGCGGCGCGCCCGCGCTCGGCCGCAATCGAGCGCAGGCAGGCATCCAGTAGCTCCGGGACGTTCCAGTGCACGACGACGATCGAGAGCTCCGGCATCATGCGACGAGGGTCCAATCATCGTGCGAAGCCGCGCGAGGGAGACGACGGGCGCTCGCTGTTCGGTTGTTTTGGCCGGGTCGGCCGCCCGTGCTAGACTGCAAGCGATGCCGCGCGCCGGCGTCCGTCGTCGTGCCTGCGACACGTAGTCGGGCATCACAAGCGCCGCCGCGCCGGGGTACGGGCCGGTCGGGCGTGGCCGGGAGGGGTCTGTCGCATCCCATGCGTATCGTGCGGAACACCGGGTATATCAAGCGCCGCAAACGCGCCGGCAAGATGATCGTTGGCGCCGGGCTGCTGATGCTGGTCGGCTCGTGGGTCATCACGCTGCTCTACCCGACTCTCTTCCTGCTGGCGACCGTCGGCCTGGCTCTCGGCTTCATCTTCTTCAACGGCGGAATGCAGCAATTGTCGCGCTGGTCACGCCGGCCGCGGAACGATGAGGTCATCGACGCTGATCTCAACCGCCTCAACGACCGCTATACCATCGTCCATTATCCGAACGTTCCGGGGCGCCGTCCGGACCACGTCCTGATCATGCCAAATGGCGTGCTGGCGCTGACGTCGCGCGAGGTAACCGGCTCGGTCAAGGTCAAGGAGCGTGCCTGGCGCAAGCTTGGCAACCCGCTGACGCGCATGTTGCTGCTTGGCGGTCCGCAGCTCGGCAACCCGACGCTCGAGAACGAGGAGCAGGTCAAGGCGCTCAACGCCTACTTGGAGTCGAAGGAGCTACCGGCCGGCGCGACCGGCGCGGTCGTCTTCGTCGCCGACAACGTCGAGGTGGATATCGAGGACCCGACACTGCCGATTCTCCACGCTAGCGAGCTTCCCGATTACGTCCGGCAACTAGCGCAGAGCGACGCGACCACCACCAGCAAGGACCGCGACGAGCTGATCCGTGCGCTCTCGGAGGGCGAGGATGTCGAGACGAACCTCTCGACGACCACCAGGCCGAAGAAGAAGGTGCGCGCGGCATGAGCACGCCGGTCGCGGAGCGCTGGGGCATCATCGGCCACGACGAGCAGGTCGAGGCCCTGGCCGGCGCGCTGGCGGCCGGACGAGTCAGCCACGCCTATCTCATCACCGGACCGGCCGGCGTCGGGAAGACGACACTGGCGCTGACCCTGGCGCGGTCGCTCAACTGCACCGCCCCGGCTGGCGACCGACCCTGTGGGGTCTGCGAGGACTGTCGCCGGACGTTGCGCGGCAGCCACCCGGACGTCACGCTCGTCAACCTCGCCTGGCAGGATGTCGCGGTCCCGGCGAAGAACCGCTCCGACCGTAGCGGATCACGCCAGGAGTTGTCGATCAACGCCGTGCGCCATCTACGGCAGGACATCGTTACCCGTCCGGTCCTGGGGCGCTATAAGCTCCAGATCGTCGATGATGCCAGTCTCCTGTCCGACAGCGCGGTTGATGCCTACCTGAAGACCCTCGAAGAGCCGCCGCCGTTCGCGGTAATCGTTTTGGTGGCCGAGTCCGCCGAGCAGGTCAGCGAGACGATCCGCTCGCGCTGCCGCATCGTCGAGCTAGGCAGCGTACCCCGTGCGAGCACCGCGGCTGCGCTGCGCGAGCGCGGAGTCGAACCAGTCACGGCCGAGCGGATCGCGCGCGCCGCCCACGGACGGGCTGGCTGGGCGCTCGACGTCGCCGCGACTCCCGCGGCGCTGACTGCCTACCGTGAGCAGGTCGAGACGGCCTGGGAGCACGGCGCGACGCCGCTCGGACGCGTCGCGCTTAGCGGCACCGTCGCTCGTGACTTCACGAAGCGACGCGCGCAGACATTCGCGCTGCTTGACTCGATTACGGGGATCTGGCGCGACGCGCTCCTCTATCGCGCCGGTCTGCCCGGCGAGGCGGCATTCCCCGACCTCGGCGACCGGCTGGCGCCCTGGGCGGCCGGCCACGAGCTGCGCGACCTGCACCGCGCGCTCGACGCAAGCCGCCAGTGCCTCATCGACCTGTCGAACAACGTTCAGGCGCGGATTGCGCTGCATGCGATGGTGATGCAATGGCCGGACTGAGCTGCTGCGAACCGCGACGCGAGGCATCGTACGAGGATGCCCGGCGACGATTCCGCGAGCGGGTGATGCTCGCGCCGGTGGCGTCGAAGTTCCGCGCGACGCTCATGCTCAACGACTGCGGCTGTGACGGCTGCGAGCACGCCCTGCCCTCGATCGCGGGGGCCTCGATCGACACCAGCGAGCGTCAGGTAGCCGGCGTGCGCTTTCGCGACTCCGGCCGTACCTACTACGTCGACCCGGCTGGCGTCGAGATGCGGTCTGGCGACTGGGTCATCGTCGACACCGTTCGCGGCGCCGAGCTCGCGCAGGTCGTCATCGCCCCGCAGCAGGTCATCGCGGCGCTCCTCGACGGCGACGTCCGGTCGGTCATCCGCGCCGCGACCGCCGAAGATCTGGAGCAGGCCGAGAGCCGTCGCGCCAGCGAGGGAGACGCGTTGCGGACCTTCGCGGCGATGGCGCGCGACCACGGCTTGGCGATGAAGCCGGTTTCGGCCGAGTACGCCTTCGACGGCTCGCGGCTGACAATCAACTTCGCCGCCAACAGCCGGGTCGACTTCCGTGAGCTGGTCCGCGACCTCGCCCGCCGGTTCGG
>DAOKZM010000141.1:4495-7803 GCA_035325665.1 Thermomicrobiales bacterium
CAACACCAATCGGCTGCGGATGGCGCTGCAGCGCAGCTTCAAGGCCAAAGTGGAGCTGCGCCAGGTCGGCCCGCGTGACGAGGCGCGGCTGCTGGGCGGCCTCGGCCGGTGCGGCCGGCCACTGTGCTGCTCGACCTGGCTCCCGCAGTTCGCCGACGTCTCAATGACGATGGCCAAGAACCAGGACCTCTCGCCCAACCCCGACAAGCTCTCCGGCATCTGCGGGCGGCTGCTGTGCTGCCTCTCCTACGAGCAGGAGCAATACCGGCAGGCGCGCTCGCGCCTGCCGCGCCTCGGCCAGGAGGTCGTCACCGAGCAAGGCCCCGGTTATATCCACGCCATGCAAATCCTCAAGGAGACGGTCACGGTTCGTTTGGAGAGCGGCGAGTCGGTCACGCTCTCGCCCGACGAGCTCACGGTCGTCGGTGGTCCGGGCCGCGAGATGCGCAATCGTCGCCGTCGCCCACGCCGCGACTCCGGCGCCGATACCTCCCCGCGATAGAATCCCGGTCGATGGACGAGGGAAGGATCCAAACGTGAGTCTGACTGCGGCGTACGGTGGCGAGAAGTGGTCGCCACGGACCAACGACATGCGCGCGGACATGCCGCTTCACTGGGGTGACTGGGGCTCCGGCTCGGAGGTCGGCAAGCTGCGCGCGGTGCTGCTGCGGCGGCCGGGCGCCGAGCTCGACGACATCGAGGACTTCGACGCCGTCCAGATGCGCGCTGACCTGAACCCGGACCTCGCCCGCGCCCAGCACGACGCGATGGCCGATGCCTACGAGGCCAACGGCGTCGGCGTCTACTACGTCGAGAACAGCCGCAGCGACAAGCCCAACCAGATGTTCATCCGCGACCTGATGCTGATGACACCGGAGGGGGCGATTATCACCCGGCCTGCCTCGACCGTCCGCGCTGGCGAGGAACGCTTCGTCGCCGAGGCGCTGGGGCGTAACGGCGTCCCGATCCTGATGTCAGTCCACGGCTCCGGGACGTTCGAGGGCGCCGACTGCCTTTGGGTGAACGACGACCTCTGCTTCCTGGCGGAAGGGCTGCGGACGAACACCGAGGGGGCCAACCAGGTCGAGCGCATGTTGCGCGAGATCGGGGTCAGGGAGATCGTTCGCGTCCAGCTTCCGTGGGGCGCGATGCACCTCGACGGCGTCCTCGCCCTCGCCGACACCGATATCGCCATCGCCTGGCCGCACCGGACGCCATTCCCTGTCATCAAGACGCTGCAGGAGCGTGGCTTCCGCATCGTCGAGGTGGTCGAGGAGGAGGCGCATGGGCTGATGCCGATGAACTTCGTCGCGCTGGAGCCGGGCAAGCTCCTGATGCCGAAGGGCGGCGTGCGCTCGGCCGAGCGCTACGCGGCGGCCGGCCTCGACGTCATCGAGATCGACATCAGCGAGCTCATGAAGGCCGGCGGCGGCGTCCACTGCATGACCGGATTTCTCAAGCGAGACTCACTCTGAGGTAGAGTGATAGCGCCGGTCCACTCAATCCGATATCGGTGCTTTCGGCCAATCAGCAAGCCCTCAGCGTCGGGATACACGACGCCGCGAATCCTGAGCGTTTCGTAGATGCGGCGGCGGTCATACGGGGTCGCCGCGTCTATGCCGTCGCGTATCTCGGCCGCAAAGCGTTCGATGCCGTCGGCTTCATCGCTCGTCAGTCCATCGGTTCGAATCGCCGCGAGATTCTCCCGCTCGGCAAGTGACTTCTTCAGCGCCGCCTCAATCTCGCGTCGTGTTCGCGCGAAGGATGCCGCGCCTTCGCTCGGGGTCCGCGTCGAGAAGCTGTAGCGTGAGCGCGTCCAGTCGCTTACGGTCACGGGCAATGACGGCATCCAGCGCGGCAAGCCGGTCGTGTCGCAGCCGGTCGGCTTCATCGTGCCGTTCGCGTGCCGCCTGTAGTCCGACCTTCAGTTGCTCAGCGTCGAGGAGCGCGTTCGATACTGCGTCCCACAGTGCCGCCTCGAGGTCGAGCGCGTACACGTCCTGCAGGTCGCACTGTGGCATTCCGTGACGCACGGTGACGCTGGGCAGATGCCGAAGGCAGCCGTAGTATCGCGTCGTTCCGTTCGGGATAACGCGCAGCAAGCCGCCACAGCGGCCGCAGTGCATCATGCCGCGCAGCACGTAGGGGTCTTCGGACGGCGGCTTTCGGCCACGACGCGCGACGGTCCGATGTGCCATCGCGTCCTGTAGCGCGTCGTGGTGAGCGCGGGTGATGATGGCCGGGACCGGGACGCGGATACCGACGTCCGAGTCCGGCCCGACGCGCCGCCCGTGCTTGCCATAAATCCACACACCCATGTACACGGGGCTTTGCCCGATCCGGTTCACGACGCGCATGCGCCACGGTCCGCCGGTCGGGCCTGGTATGCCTTCATCGTTGAGCATGAGGCACACGTCTATCGCTGAGCGGGTGAGTAGCGCGTTCAGGATTCGCAGTGCAATCGGCGCCGTCTCGGGGTCCGGCTCAAGCCCGACGTTCTTGCCGCGCTCGTTCTTCACATACCGATAGCCGTACGGCGCCGGTCCGGCGCCGACGACCTTGCCCTCGCGAGCCTTCTGCCGTCGCCCGTTCATCGTCCGAAGCAGTGTCTTCTCGCGCTCGTACTCCGCGATGCCGAAGAGCTGGTTCTTCAGTAGCCGGCCCTCGGGGGTGTCATCCACTGGCACGCGCTGGTAGACGACACGGACGCCGTACTTCCTCAGTTGCTCCTCGAGCACGAGCCCTTTGACGAGCGACCGCGCGAATCGGTCGAGGTCGGGGGTCACGAGCACGCCGAACTCCTTGCGCCGCGCCGCGTCGAGCATCGCCGTCAGGCCGGGGAGGTCCCAATCGACGCCGGATGCGTTCTCTTCCTCGCCATCGCGGAACCGAAGATGCTCAGGCAGCGACCAGCCCTGAGCGGACGCGAACTCTTCGACTGACTGCCGCTGAAACGCTAGAGAGTAGCCGTGCTGGCCTTGCGTGCGCCGTGATACGCGTTCGTAGCTTGCCGCGATCGTCGCCGTCTGCATGATGCCTCCTGTATCATCCGGCTGCCCTGCATCGCCGCTCGCATCGGCGTTACAGGCGCCTCCCGGTCGCCGCCTAGGCCTCTTCTAGGCGGCGTCTTTTCCCTCTTCAAGCGCGCTTTCGAAGTCGATATCGTCCATCGAGACATCGAACACACGCGCCAGCGCCCGTAGTTGCGTTGCCTTGGGTTCGTACCGGCCGCGTTCCCAGTTGTAGACAGTGGCCGGCGTCACCCCGACCTTCACTGCCAGCTCGAACTGCGTCAGGCCGGCCGCTTC
>DAOKZM010000142.1:0-4844 GCA_035325665.1 Thermomicrobiales bacterium
CGATAAAGTAGTGCAGCATCAGCTCGACCGTGTCGAAGTCGGCGATCACGCCGTCCTTCAGCGGCCGGGCGGCGACGATCGTCTCCGGCGTCTTACCGACCATCGCCTTGGCCTCAACACCGACGGCCAGAGCACGCTTCGACTTGGTATCGACTGCCACGACCGACGGCTCCGAGATGACGATCCCCTTGCCACGGACGTAGACCAGCGTGTTGGCCGTGCCGAGGTCGATCCCCAGATCGCGACTGAAGAGGCCGAAGAAGTAGTTCAGGGGCCGGATCATCGTGCGTGAAACCTCAGAATCATCACCTCGTGAGGGGCCAGATCGGCAGCAAAAAATCCGCGTCAGGTCGCGGAAAACAGATACGGCCCGCTCGTTGGGCGCCGGAGAAGTCTATCATGCGGCGGGACGGCGGCTGCGTCCGAACGACACGAGCAAGGCGGCTCGCGCCGGCCTCGCTCGTGTTCGCCCTCCCGGTTACCCCGGCGTTATGGCAGGGACTGCAGCGGGTTCTCGTAGATGTTGTTGTGCAGCACGATGAAGTGCAGGTGCGGACCGGTGGACTTGCCGGTCGAGCCCATGCCGCCGAGCCACTGCCCTTGGCTGACCCTGTCCCCCGCCTTGACGGCCGGCGGCTCGATCAGATGGCCGTACCAGGTGACGTAGCCGTTCTCGTGGTCGATCGCGACGGCGTAGCCCAACCCGAACTCGTTCCACCCAGCGAAGGTCACGACACCGCCGTCGGCCGCGACGACCGGCGTCCAGGCGACGTTGGCGATGTCGAGCCCGTTATGCCCGCCGCCGAACTCCTGGCTGATGCTGCCGTTCGCCGGCCAGACGAACGTCCCGGTTGCCTCGGCCGGGCCGGACACCTGAGCGGTCCCGGCGAACGGGTCCTGGGCCGGGCCAGCCTCGACGCCGCCCTTGCCGCCCGACGCGTTCGACAGGTCGACGGTCGGGATCAGGATCTGCTGGCCGGGCTGGACGGTCTTGCCGCCGCCGAGGTCGTTGAACGGGAAGTTGATGATCACGTCCGGCGAGATGTTGTAGGCCTCGGCGATCGTCTCGATGCTATCGCCGGCCTGGACGGTGTAGAGGATGCCGTCGGCCGGCGGGATGATCAGCACCTGCTCGGGGTGGATCAGGTAGTCATCCGGCAGGTCGTTGGCAACGGCGATCGTCACCGGGTTCAGACCGTAGAAGCTGGCGATCTTCCAGAGATCGTCGCCCTGGGCGACGGTATAGTGGGCGATCGTCGCGCGGCTGATCGGGCGGGCATTGTAGATCGTGATCGTCGCGCCAGGCGTCAGGTCGGCGTCGGACGCGACCTCGTTCTGGATCACGCCGGTGATCGCCGACGTATCGACGTCGAACTGCGCGGCGATCGACTCCAGCGTGTCCCCCTGCTGGACGGTGTAGGCGACGCCGTCGACGACCGGGACGGATATCGACGTGCCACCAGCAAGCGGCGCGGTCGGGTCTTCGATGTCCGGATTCGCCCAGACGAGCGTCGAGACGTTCAGGCCCCAGACGTCGGCGACATCGGCCAGCGTCTCGCCATCGTCGGCCGCGACCGAGACGACGGGCGCCTGCTCGGTCACGCCGACGATCTCCGAGGTCGCGGCCGTCTCGCCGGTGGCGCTGGTCTCGCCAGTCGCGCCAGTTCCCTCGGTCGTGCCCTCGGCGCCGGCCTGGCCGGTCGCGCCCGCGGCGGCAGTCCCGCCGGTCGGGCTTGCGGCCGCGCCACCTGCGCCGGGCCGCTGTGTCGCCGCGCCAAGACCGCCGGGCGTCGAGAGCGCGGCGGTGCCAATCGCCGTCGTCGCCGGGGGCGTCGTGTCATCGCCACCGAGGAGCTGCCAGGCGGCGAACGCGGTGACGGCAACGAGCAGGAGCGCGACCGGCGCCAGCTTCATCCAGCCCGGCGACCCCGAGAACACCTCTTCAAGGGACGCCCCCGGGCGCGCCTCGTCGAAGCGGGCGGCGATCGGGGCACGGTCCGTGCCGGGGAACGGCAATGGGAAGTCGCGCGTCTCCGGCGACCACTCGAAACGCGGGATGAACGGCGTCAGCGTGGCGGCTGCCTCGGACATCCCGCCGGCCGTTCTCGGGCGTAGATCTCCGGCCCCACCTGCCGGATCTCGCGAGCCCCAGTCACGTCGATCCACTCGACCACTCCATCCCCAGAGCATCGACCCGCGGCAGCGACCACGATCCCGACGGCTCCGTACGATCCTGACCAGATCAGCGGCGTCATCGCACTCGTTGGGGTGTACGGACACCTGCCACGAGGATAGCATCCTGGATGCTCATGGTCAATTTTTCCACGATGTCACAGGACGGGCGGTCTGAGACAGCGGATTTCACAGTATGCCCGGACAGATCCGCGACGAGCAGCTGTAACAGAGCGACACACAGTCACAAACCCAGCTCCGTCCGTTCCTGGCGACTGTCGTGTTGCGGACATGATACGGGAATCCGTCAAGTCGCGAGGGCGGCGCGGTGTCACTGACGACTCATGCGACGTGGAGCCACGGTGACTCGAACAGCGTCGTCATCCGATCGCTGCGCCTATTTGCACACTCGACAGCGCGGCTTGCCAATGCTGGTCCGTAGCCGATTCAGAACTGAATCAGCCTGAGCAAGTAACGGCAGGACCAGCAGCAACGGGTTCACACGCATGGCGATGTCCGGCAGCATCCCGCGAGCCGCGTGGTCAAAGGGATGGCCCTGCGCCGGCCAGACGATCGGCGCGCCACCACGCGCCCGGAAAGCACCGCGCACGTCGGCCCGGAGCGCGCACATTCAGTTCAAGCCTAGTATGTCCAATAATTCCTTGACATACTAGCGAATTGGACGTAATGTGGAACTACCACGCACGGCGACTACGCGGCCGTGCCAACTAGCCTCCCGAGCGGCACATGGCGACGACGCCCGCCCGGCAATCGCAGGCAGCGTGCTCGCCTGCTGGCAGTTCCACGAATGGCGAACTGGCAGGGAGACGAGATTCCGCCGATTGGAGGAGCACAAAGAGAGAGATGAGCTCACGCAGAAACGCTGCGGCGTCCGACGAGTAAAGCCGGTAACCCGGAAGTGGTCGCCGCTGCTTGGGCTGACTGCGTGACGACAACGTCGGACTGAATCCGGACTCAGGTATCGGTTGGGTTGGTTTCAGTGTTATCGAAAGGACATCCCATCATGCGACATCTCGGACTGATTATTGGCGCCGGTCTCCTCGCTCTTCTCCTCGTGTCCCCCGCCGCTGCGACGGACGGAGATCGGCTGGAGGCGCCGTTCACCGCGCAAAACGACTCGGGCATTTCGGGGACCGCAACGCTCGTTGAGCAAGGCGGCAAGACGACAGTCACGATCGACCTCAAGGGCGCCTCGGACGCCGTCGAGCAGCCCGACCACATTCATGCCGGGACCTGCGCCACGCTCGATCCGGCGCCCACCTATCCGCTGAACAACGTCGTGAAGGGTCATTCCGAGACGGTGGTCGATGCGACCATCGCCACATTGCTCAGCTCGCCGTTCGCCATCAACGTCCACAAGTCGGCCGCGGAGATCACGACCTACGTCGCCTGCGCCGACATCGTTGCCAATTCGAGCGGGCAGGTGCTGCCGAATACGGGTGGTGGCTCTTCCAGCGGGTCCATGACGCTCGCGTCAATCGCCGGTCTGGGACTGATCGTCCTGGGCGGAGGTCTCTTCATCCTTCGTCGTCGAGTGGCCTAACAGCCATCGGACCAACGCGGTGACGAGCCGTGCCCGGGTTGAACCGGACCCGGCTCGCCACCTGCACGCACGGAGTGGCAGCCGATGTACCCCAGTTGGTTTCCAACAATCGTTCGAGCGCGGAAGATTCTAACCCTCGTCGTCTTTACGTTACTGACGGTGGCGCTCGTCAGTGCCTGCGGCGGCTCGTCCGGCGAAGGCGGCGCGGGAGTGACCGCGACTGCGGAGTCGACGGCGGCAAACGCGCCGCCGCCTGCGATCGCTACGACGCAGTCGCCGAGCGCGACTTCCGAGCCAACAACCGCGCACGTCCACGCAAGCGCCACCGCGGGGACGACTGTGCGAGCCACGGCGACCGCCGCGCAACCGACACCGTCGATCCCATCTACCACTGCCGCCGCGACGACGCAGTCGAAGACCGCCGAGGTGAAGATCCTCGACTTCCGCTTTGATCCGCCAACACTGGAGATTGAGGCCGGCACGACAGTGACGTTCGTGAACCAGGGTGTGGATCACACGGCCACCGCTCGAGAGGACCGCAGCATCTTCGACACAGGCATCCTGCACAGCGGCGAATCCGCGGCGATCACGTTCAACACACCCGGGACGATCGATTACTGGTGTCTGCTTCACCCGAACATGGTCGCGACGATCGTGGTGCGATAGATGGGGCGAACGTGAAGGAGAGACTGCGTAATGCAACTGCGGCATCCACGATCCTGAAGATCGTTGCGCTTCTGCTCGTCGGCGCCGGGGTGCGGTTGTTGACGGGGGCTCCGCGAGCCAATGTACCGAGCGCTGCCGAGGTCGCCCGTGAGCGAGCACGATTCGAAGCGCTCGGCGCGCTGCAGGGCGCCCCTGGCTTCGCCACTCAGGAGCAGCAAGCAATCCCCATCGATCCGCCGACCGCAGGCAGCCCGCCGCCTACACGCACAACCTTCCTCGCATCCGCGCGCCTCAAGCTCGAGGCAGGCATTACGGGGGCTGACATTGCCGCGACACCGGCCGGTACGCCGGAACCGCCGGCCGACATGCCACCGGCCACGCACATCACGATCCCTGCGGTCGGGATCGACACGGAGGTGCATCGGGCAGCTCTCGCCGCCGG
>DAOKZM010000142.1:4854-7773 GCA_035325665.1 Thermomicrobiales bacterium
ATCGGTCGGAATCGACACCGATATCGTTGAAGTGCTGCCGAAGACGGAGACAATCGAGGGTCAACTCATCGAATCCTGGCAGGTCGCCGACTGGGCCGCCGGCCACCACAGCGGAAGCGCCGATCCAGGCGAGAACGGCAACATCGTCCTGGCCGGTCACGACGACGTCCGCGGCGAGGTCTTCCGCGGCCTGCATAACATCGCGCCCGGCGACGAAGTGCTGCTCTCGACGGCAGACGGGGTCCATCGCTACGTCGTCGAGGAGATCCAGGTGCGGCTTGAACGCGGCGCGCCGCTCGAGGAGCGCCTGGCTACCGGCCAGTACATTGCGCCGATGCCCGAGGAGCGGCTGACCATGATCACCTGCTGGCCCTACGGCATCGACGACCACCGACTCATCATCATCGCCAAGCCGCACGCGTAACCTCGCTCTCCCCAACTCTCATCCCATACCTCTTCACCCCTTCTCCCACCCGTGCTAGATTGCCCGGCACAAGGAACCGCGGTTCAGGGAGGAGTTACCCAGATGGCTGTCGATACGAAGACCGATGTCGCGGCGCTGCGCGACCGCGTCAAGCAGGCGATTGAGAACGAGCGCGGCCACGTCGTCGAGGTCGCCGAGACGATCCGTGTCAACCCCGAGCTGGGCTATGAGGAGCGGATGGCCTCGCAGCTCCTGGCCGACCACCTCAAGGAGGCCGGCTTCGAGGTCGAGAAGCCGTACAAGGGGATCGAGACGGCGTTCCGCGCCACGCGCAGGGGCAAGGGCGACGGCCCGACGATCGCCGTCCTGGCCGAGTACGACGCGCTGGCCGGCATCGGCCACGGCTGCGGCCACAACCTGATCGGTGGCTCCGGCCTTGCCGCAGCGCTCGGCCTCGGCGCCGTCATCAACGAGCTCGATGGCACGGTCGTCATCATGGGCACGCCGGCCGAGGAGGGCGGCGGCGGCAAGATCAAGCTGGCCGAGGCCGGCGCCTTCGATGACGTCGATGCCGCGCTGATGATCCACCACGCGGGCGACCGCTCCGGCGCGGCGCTGGAGTGGCCGCAGGGCACCTGCCTGGCCGTCCAGAGCCTCGCGGTCGAGTTCTTCGGCAAGCCTGCCCATGCCGCCGGCGACCCCTACAACGGCGTCAACGCGCTCAACGCGATGATCAAGACGTTCACCGGCATCGACGCGCTGCGCCAGCACATCCGGATGGAAGCCCGCATCCACGGCATCATCACCCACGGCGGCGACGCTGCCAACGTCGTCCCGCACCACTCCGCCGGGCAGTTCCTCGTCCGCGCCGATACCCGCGACTACGTCGATGAGCTCGTCGGCAAGGTGAAGAACATCGCCCAAGGCGCAGCGCTGATGACCGGCTGCGAGGTGAAGGTCGAGGAGGGGATGATGCACTACGACATGCGTCCCAGCTACGTCCTCGGCCGCGTCTATCACGACAACATGGCCGACGTCGGCATCGACCTGAGCAAGGGCCGCGAGGGACGCGGCATGCACTCGACCGACTTCGGCAACGTCTCCTACCTCGTGCCATCGATCACCGGCTCGTTCGCCATCTCGAAGACGCCGATCCCCGGCCATTCGCAGCAGGTCGTGGATGCCTCCGGCTCGGAGTTCGGCTACGACCAGTACGTCAAGGTCTCGACCGCGATGGCGCTGACCGTCCTCGAGCTGCTGACCAATCCGGAGCTGCTCCAGCAGGCCAAGGACGAGCATGCCCGCTGGTCCGAGCTCTACGAGCGATAGGGGGCAGCGTGACGAGCACGAAAACCGCTACGCTGCGGGAGCGGGTACGCGCGGCGATCGAGGCCGAGCGCGACCATCTGGTCGAGGTCGGCGAGACGATCCGGCTCAACCCCGAGCTCGGATACCAGGAGTACATCGCCTCGCAGACGCTCGCCGACCAGCTACGCGAGGCCGGCTTCGAGGTCGAGAAGCCGTACAAGGGTCTTGACACGGCCTTCCGCGCGACCCGCAAGGGGAACGCCGGCGGCCCGACCATCGCGATCCTCGCCGAGTACGATGCGCTGAAGGGCATCGGCCACGGCTGCGGCCACAACCTGATCGGCGCGTCCAGCCTAGCTGCGGCAATCGGGTTGGGCGCCGTAATGGACGAGGTCGGCGGCGCCGTCACGATCATCGGCACGCCGGCCGAGGAGGGCGGTGGCGGCAAGATCAAGCTGCTGGAGGCCGGCGCCTTCGATGACGTCGATGCCGCCCTGATGGTCCATCACATGGGAGACGAGACCGGCTCGGCGGTCGATTGGCCCGACGGCACCAGCCTGGCGACCAACGGACTGACCTTCGAGTTCTTCGGCAAGCCCGCCCACGCGGCCGGCGACCCCTACAACGGCGTCAACGCGCTCAACGCCGTCATCGCGACGTTCGAGGGGATCGACGCGCTCCGCCAGCACGTCACGATGGACGCCCGTATCCACGGGATCGTCACTCACGGCGGCGATGCCGCCAACGTCGTGCCGAAGTACGCCGCCTGCACCTTCGGCATCCGTGCCTCGTTCAGCGAGACGGCTGCCGAGCTGGCGGCGAAGGTGCGCAAGATCGCCGAGGGCGCGGCACTGATGACCGGCTGCGAGCTGAAGGTGACCGAGCGAGAGACCCCGTACGCCGACAAGCGGCCAAGCTACATCCTCGGCCGCGCGTTCCAGGAGAACATGGCCGCGGCCGGCCTGGACATGACCAGGCTGACCAAGGGGCGGACGATGGCCTCGACCGACCTCGGCAACGTTTCGCACAAGGTGCCGGCCGTGGCCGGCTACTTCGCGATCAGCCAGACGCCGATCCCGCACCACTCGCAGCAGGTCGTGGATGCCTCCGGCTCGGAGTTCGGTTACGACCAGTTGGTGAAGGTCTCGACCGCGATGGCCTGGACGGCGCTCGACGTCCTACTGAAT
>DAOKZM010000143.1:0-4914 GCA_035325665.1 Thermomicrobiales bacterium
GACTCCTCTTCATCCTGCTCTTCACCATCAAGCTCGGCTGGTTACCATCCATCTATAGATCGACACTCGACACCGAAGGGTTAGCGGGCGTCTGGGAACGGATCAGACAGGCGATCATGCCTGTCACTGTGCTCGCGATGTTCCAGGCCGCAGTCCTGCTGCGCTTCGTTCGGGCGTCGATGCTTGAGAACATCCATCAGGACTACGTCCGCACCGCGCGGGCGAAGGGTCTCGCCGAGCGCAACGTCATCGGCAAGCACGCCCTGCGCAACGCCCTCATTCCGGTCGTTACGATCATCGCCCTGTCGTTGCCCGGCGTCATCACCGGCGCCGTCGTCACCGAGCAGATCTTCAAGGTGCCTGGCATGGGCGCGCTGCTGATCACCGCGATCCAGAACAACGACACGCCGGTGGTCATGGCGATTACATTCATGTTCTCGATTCTGGTGGTGTTCTTCAACCTGGTGGCGGATGTCATCTATGGCGTCCTTGACCCGCGGATCAAGTACTCGTAGGCGATGCAGACGAGCGAACGAGGAGAGAGGACGCACTCATGGCAGAAGTCACTGACGCTCAGGTTCAGGCTGGCTCAACTGCGGCGGCGTTAGAGTTCGGGCGACTGGGGAAGAAGCCTCGCTCGCTCTGGAGTGATGCCTGGCGGCAGTTCCGCAAGCACAAGCTGGCCGTCGGCGGTATGATCGTATTGGCGATTCTCGTTGCCGCGACGCTGCTGGGGCCGATCGTCTGGCCCGAGAACATGAAGACGATCGACTTCAGCAAATCGACGCTGGGCATCTCGGCCAGCCATCCAATGGGCACCGACGACCTCGGCCGCGACATGTTCGCGCGCATCCTCTGGGGTGGGCGGATCTCGCTGGCCGTCGGCGTCACCGCCATGCTGGTGGCGATCCTCTTCGGCACCTTCATCGGCGCCATGTCGGGCTTCTTCGGCGGCTTCACTGACTCCGCCCTCATGCGGCTGACCGATATGTTCATCTCGCTGCCGACGCTGCCGCTGCTGCTGCTGGCGATGTATCTGTTCCGTGACTCGCTGATCGACAGGTTCGGCCAGACGATGGGTCCGTTCCTGCTGCTGGTCTTCCTGATCGGCATCACGAACTGGATGCCGGTCGCCCGGCTCGTCCGTGCCTCCTTCCTGTCGCTCAAGCAGAAGGAGTTCATCGAGGCGGCCCACTGCATCGGCGCCAATCGGTCGTCGATCATCTTCAAGCACATCCTGCCGAACGCGATGGGCCCGGTCATCGTCGCCGCGACCCTCGCCGTCGGCTCGGCCATCATCAGCGAGTCCACCCTGTCGTTCCTCGGCCTCGGCTTCCCGCCGGACGTGCCGACCTGGGGGCAGCTGCTGAACACGTCGGTGAACTTCATGGAGATCGCCCCGCACATGGTCATCTTCCCGGCGCTGGCGATCTTCCTGGCGGTCCTCTCGATCAACTACGTCGGTGACGGTCTGCGCGACGCCCTCGACCCGCGCAAGACCACCGGCTAGCCGCCGCTCAACCGTATGTCACGATGCCGGACTGCCTGCTGGCAGTCCGGCTCGTTATTTGTTGTCATTCGACGTGCACCGGCTCCCGCGGAGGCGTGATGGTACGCCAGGGCCGGCTGGACAAAGGGCATTGACCAATGGCTCGCGAAACGCTTCACCCATCGCCCCCCGCGTCTGCCGCTGAGCGTCTCTCCGACCTCGGCGCCCTGCGCGCGAAGAAGGCGCGCTCGCTTTGGTCCGACGCGGCGCGCCAGTTCCGCCGCCACCGCCTGGCGATGGCCGGCGCGTTTACGCTCCTCTTCCTGGCGCTCGCCTCGATCTTTGGCCCGATGCTCTGGCACGGCAGCACCTGGATTGACTTTCAGTACGCCACCCTGGGCGTCTCCGCCGAGCACCCGATGGGGACCGACGACCTCGGTCGCGACATGATGGCGCGCGTCCTCTGGGGTGGGCGCGTCTCGCTCTCGGTCGGGATCGTCGCGATGCTGGTCTCGGTCCTGCTCGGCACGATGGTCGGCGCGATGGCCGGCTTCTTCGGCGGCGGCGTCGACTCGGCGCTGATGCGCCTGACCGACATGTTCATCTCGCTGCCCGACCTGCCGCTGCTGCTGCTGACGATCTACCTCTTCCGCGACCCGTTGTCGCAGCGGCTCGGCACGACGCTTGGCCCCTTCGTGCTGATCGTCTCGCTGATCGGCATTACCAGCTGGATGTCGGTCGCGCGCCTCGTCCGCGCGTCGTTCCTGTCGCTCAAGCAGAAGGAGTTCATCGAGGCGGCCCACTGCATCGGCGCTAACCAGACGTCGGTGATCTTTAAGCATATCCTGCCGAACGCGATGGGCCCGATCCTCGTCGCCGGGACGTTGGCGGTTGGTTCGTCGATCCTGACCGAGTCCACCCTATCGTTCCTTGGCCTCGGCTTCCCGCCGGACGTGCCAACCTGGGGCCGGCTGCTCAACGACTCGATCAACTTCATGGAGATCGCCCCGCACATGGTCATCTTCCCGGCGTTGATGATCTTCCTCGCGGTCCTCTCGATCAACTACGTTGGCGACGGCCTCCGCGACGCCCTCGACCCGCGCAAGACGCTCTGATCGCCTTGACGAGCGTGACCTGTCGGGCCGAATGAGCCACCGTGGACGGCTGTTCAGCATAATTGCCCCTCGGGGAGGCGCCCCGCAGGTCTGTTCGTGTAGGGGGTTCGCGTGAAGCTGCGCTGTATCGAGTGCGGGCGGGAGTATCCGCCGGAAGAGGTCCGGACGAGCTGCGAGTGCGGCGGGCTGCTCGGGGTCGAGCTGGCCATCCCGCCAATCACCCGCGAGCTGTTCGACGACCGCCTCGGCGCGCTCGATCACCCGCTGCGCTCCGGCGTCTGGCGCTACCGCGAGTTGATGCCGTCCTTCCCGGACGACGCGATCGTCTCCAAGCCCGAGGGCAACACCAACCTCTACCACGACCAGCGGCTGAGCGACTTCGCCGGGGTCGAGGTCTGGTTCAAGCACGAGGGCGAGAACCCCACCGGCTCGTTCAAGGATCGCGGCATGACGGTCGGCGTCAGCCACGCGCGCTGGACCGGCGCGACGATGGTCGCCTGCGCCTCGACCGGCAACACCAGCGCCTCGGTCGCCGCTTACGCCGCGACGGCCGGCATCCCCTCCGTCGTCTTCATCCCCGAGGGCAAGATCTCGGCGGCCAAACTCGGCCAAACCATCGCCTACGGCACGACGATCATCCAGGTCCGCGGCGATTTCGACGCCGCCATGCGCATGGTCCGCGAGGCCACCAGCCGCTACGGCATCTACCTGCTCAACTCGCTCAACCCGTTCCGGCTGGAGGGCCAGAAGTCGATCGTGCTCGAGGCGCTTCAGCAGCTCCGCTGGCGGGCGCCGGACTGGATCGTCGTCCCCGGCGGCAACCTCGGCAACACGAGCGCGCTCGGCAAGGCGCTGCGCGAGGCGCTGGCCGCCAGCCTGATCGACCAGATGCCGCGCGTCGCCGTCGCCCAGGCGGCCGGCGCCGCGCCGTTCTACCGCGCCTGGCAGTCCGGCTTCCGCGACTACGCGCCGGTTGAGGCCGAGACGGTCGCCAGCGCGATCCGCATCGGCGACCCGGTTAACTACACCAAGGCGCGCCGCGTCGTCGTCGACACCGAAGGCGCCGTCACCGCCGTCGACGACGCGGCGATCATGGCCGCCAAGGCGTCGGTCGATCGTGCCGGAATCGGCTGCGAGCCGGCCTCAGCCGCCGGCCTGGCCGGAATCCGCCGCCTCGTTGCCGAAGGCGTCATCCAGCCCGGCGAGCGCGTCCTAACCTACCTGACCGGCCACCTGCTGAAGGACACCGAGGCCAGCGCCGATTACTACATCACCCACGCGGGCGAGGAGCAGCCGCTGGTCATCGACCCGACCCTGGAGGCGCTCGACCGTGCCATCGTCGACCTGTTGTAGCATCCGCGTCCCGGCCTCTAGCGCGAACCTCGGCCCTGGCTTCGACTCGCTCGGCCTGGCGCTCGACCTGTGGATGCGGGTGGATGTCGAGCGGCTCGACGACCCGGCCGGCGGCGTCCGCGTCGTTGCCTGCGACGACCTCCTCGGCGGCGGCAACCTCGTCGTCGAGGCGATGGCGACGACCGCCGCGCGGCTGGGGCGCGACCTGCCGGCCTGCCAGATCGCCGTCGCCAGCGACATCCCGGTCGCCCGCGGCCTCGGCTCCTCCGCCGCGGCGATCGTCGCCGGCATCCACGCGGTCGGGTTCGTCCTTGACGTCCCGCTCGATTCGGCGCTCGTCGTCGACATCGGCGGCGAGATGGAGGGCCACGCCGACAACATCTCGGCCTCGGAGCTTGGCGGGGCAACCGTCTCGATCCGCGCCGAGCGCGGCTGGGTCGCCGAAGTGCTGGCCCCCGCTCTCCCCTGGGAGGTCGTCGCCCTCGTCCCCGACGCTCCGGCGTTTACCGTCGAGGCGCGCGGCATCCTCCCGGCGGCCGTCCCGATCCCCGACGCCGTCGCCAACATCGGACGCGCCGCTATGCTCGCGCTCGCCCTCCGCGAGGGCCGCGGCGATCTGCTGCGCGAGGCAATGCGCGATCGTCTGCACCAGCCCCACCGCGCCGCCATCTTCCCGCACCTCGACCCGGTCATCGCCGCCGCGCTGTCGGCCGGCGCCCACGGCGCCAGCCTCTCCGGCGCCGGCCCGACCATCCTCGCCTTCGCCGAACCCGCTGACGCGGACGCCGTCGCCAGCGCCATGGAGCGCGCCGCTGACGAGCACGGCTTCGCCGGCCGCGCCGCGCGGCTGGCCGTCGCGGGCGGAGCGACCGTCGAAGCCCACGCCGCCGCCAGGTAACGACGCGCCGGTCGCGTCACAATTGCTCCATTCCTACGTTCTCTCTTGCAGGAGGTAGT
>DAOKZM010000143.1:4958-7455 GCA_035325665.1 Thermomicrobiales bacterium
ACGCGGCGCCCGCGCCGCGCTGGACGATCTGTGCAAGCGCGAGTGGCGGCCGGTCTATGGGATCGCCTACCGCGCGCTCGGCAACGTCGCCGAGGCGCAGGATCTCACCCAGGAGGTCTTCCTCCGCGCGCTGCGCTCGCTCGACCGCTATCGCGTCACCGGCGTGCCGTTCAGCGCCTATCTCGCGACGATCGCTCGCAACCGGCTACGCGATGGCTGGCGCGGCCACCGGCCGGCGCTGGTGCAGCTCGATCACGCCGCCGGTCTGCCAGCCGCCGGCGGCGCGCCGGAGACCGCCGCGATCCTCGCCGACGAGCGACAACGGCTGCACGACGCCCTCGCCGACCTCCCCACCGACTATCAGGCCGTCATCCGGTTGCGCGTTCTCGATGGCCTGTCGTCCGCTGAGACCGGCCGGATCATGGGCCGTAGCCCCGACGCCGTCCGCCAGCTCCAACGCCGCGCGCTCGCCGCGCTGCGGGACGCGCTCACCGAAGGATCGCGAGCATGAGAGACCAGCACGACCTCGACCGACAGCTCGACGACCTGCTCGATGCGCTCAACGGCGGCGAAGCGCCAACTGTGCCGGACGACCCCGAGCTCGCGGCGCTCGTCGAGACGGCCCGCCGCATCCACGCGCTCGGTCCCACCCTCGCGGCAGAGCCGGACGCCGCGTTTCCAACCCAACTGGCCGCCTCGCTCGAACGGGAGTTACGGCGCGACATAACATCGAATCCGATGATGGATGGAAGATCCGCTTCATCACCCGCGGGTAGAAGAGGCGGCAACGTGCTACCGGCCAGTGTTGCTCCTCCCATCCCACTACCCGAGGACCGCCGCTGGCTGCCGGAGATACTGCGACTCGTGGCCGCCCTCGCCGCGTTCGCCATTGCCGGCGTCGTGCTCGTCTTCGCCCTACGCGGGACAGGTAGCGGCGACGAGCGGACGGCGTCGCCCGGGTCGCTCGTCCCTGCGCTGCCCTGTATCGTGCCGGTCAGTCCCGGCATCCAGTCGTCGAGCGGCGAGATCGCCTATGCCTCGCGCGGCACGATCGACATCGCGCACCGGGCCGGGGATGCACGGGCGATCGTCTCAGTCGCCCCCTGGCGAGCCAGCGAGATCTGGGTCATGGCGTGGTCTCCCGACGGGCAGACGCTGGCCTACTCGAGCGACGGGCACATCTACCTGGTCGAGCCGGGCGGTGAGCCGCGCAGGCTGACTCACGAGGACTGGAATTCTATCGAGATGTCGCCCGCCTGGTCGCCAGACGGTCGTAGGATCGCGTTCGTCGTCGATGTGACGAAGGATGGCGACCCGATGACCAACACCGAGATCTTCGTCGTCGACGTGGCGTCCGGCGAGTTGACACGGGCGACCAACACGCCGCAGGAGGAGCTGTCCCCTCGGTGGACAGTGACCGGACAAGAGATCATGTATGCCCGGCGCGACGATCCCAGGGAACAGTGGGGAACGTGGCTCCTGGATGTTGATTCGTTGGCGCAGCGACAGCTCTTCTCCGATGTGTCAGTCACGCAGGATTGGGCCGCGCTGTCGCCCGACGGCTGCACCGTAGTCTGGGTGTCTGGAGACATTGGCGGCGATCTGGTGGTCGCGTCATCCGAGGACGTGGGGCGTGGAGAGCCACGCACGCTCGTCGATGGCAGCGAACAGCCGGTGATGTTCGTGTCATGGTCCCCAGCTGGGGACCGCATCCTCTACGCGCAGATCACAAGCTGGCATGATGGCGACCTATCGGATGTCCAGCTTGCGACAATCAACCCGGATGGTTCCGGCCAACAGGTGGTGGCGACGGTGACGTCCGTGAAGCCGATGCCGCCAGTCTGGTCACCGGATGGGACCGAGATCGCGTTCGCCACCTGGGACTACACCACCTCACGTCAGGTCCTGCGCGTCATGGACACTGACGGCTCGAACCTGCGCGTCGGCACCGACGCCCTGGAGCGTGGCGCAGTCTTCCCCGCCTGGCGGCCCGGCACGTCGGATGACATGGCGGTTGAGCCGAGTGCGTCGCCGACTGTTCCCTCGTTGCCGACGCCGGACGAGACCGGCATCTATCGCCTGTCGACGTTCAATGACGCGCGGCAGCTCGTTCCGTGGGCACTGATGGAGCCGGACCCGGCGATCGGCGAGTACGGTTTTGCGCTCAATGGGATCACGATCCACACTGATCCTGTCCCTCCGGATCAGCGCGGACTGGTCGCTGGCGAGATCAGAAACGTCGTTGTCTACTACCAGTACGGTGGCGACTATGGCATTGAGTACCACCAGCAGCGCGGGAGCTGCCACGACGCGGGCATCCCGAATGCCGAGCGACAGACGATCGAGCTCGGTGGGAAGAAGGTACTGGCGACTCGGGGCACGAACGTCGGCGGGTTGCCGCTAGCCATCTACCAGTGGGACGCGAACGACGTCTGCTACATGATCTTCGGCGCGGTCCCGGATGACCTCGCCCTGAAGCGCATCCAGCAGCTCGTCG
>DAOKZM010000143.1:7465-7736 GCA_035325665.1 Thermomicrobiales bacterium
CCAGATATCAGCGCGTTCACCGGCGATCGCGCGCTCCTGACGATAACGCCCGACTTCGGCACGCTCGACACCTCCGTCGTCCTGCGCGGTCGTGGGTTCGTGCCGGAGACGAGCGTAGCGATCTTCGGCGGACCGCTGTCCGGCGAGAGATCGGCTCCCCCGGTGATTGATGTAATGGTCGCGATCGACGGCACGTTCAATCTCACGCTCGATCCCCCGGCGCTCGCCAAGGCGTGCGGAAACACGATACTAGGCCAGCCCTGCCGCATTA
>DAOKZM010000144.1:0-7666 GCA_035325665.1 Thermomicrobiales bacterium
GTGGCCGGGATGGATCGCTACTACCAGATCGCGCGCTGCTTCCGGGACGAGGACCTGCGCGCCGACCGCCAGCCCGAGTTCACGCAGCTCGATCTCGAGATGTCGTTCGTCGACATGGACCAGGTCATGCAGTTGACCGAGGGGCTGTTCATCGAGTTGGTCGGGCTGACCGACACGACGGTCCAGCAAATCCCCTTCCCGCGCCTGAGCTACGACGATGCGATGCGGCGCTACGGCACCGACAAGCCGGACCTGCGCTACGGGCTGGAGATCGCTGATGTCTCAGACGCCGTCGCCGCTTCGGAGTTCGGCGTCTTTCGCGGCGCGGTCGAGTCAGGTGGCGTCGTCCGCGGCATCGCAATCCCCGGCAGGGCTGGCGTCAGCCGCGGGCAGATCGACGAGCTGACCGGCTTCGCGCGGAACTTCGGCGCCAAGGGCCTGGCCTGGCTGGCGATCGAGGCCGGTGACGACGACAGCCGGGCGGTGCGGTCTCCGATCGCCAAATTCCTGACCGAGACCGAGATCGATGCGATCGCTGGCGCCACCGGCGCCGCGACCGGCGACCTGATCCTGCTCGTCGCCGATAGCGCTGACATCGCCGCGAACGTTCTTGGCCGGCTGCGCGAGCGCTTCGGCGAGGAGCTGGGTCTGACCGATCCGTCGATGGCCGCGTTCTGCTGGGTGATCGACTTCCCACTGCTCGGCTGGGATGAAGAAGCGGAGCGCTGGGATGCCATGCATCACCCATTCACGGCGCCGCTGGACGAGGATATCCCGCTGCTGGAGAGCGATCCGGGCAAGGTGCGGGCAAAGGCGTACGACATCGTCCTCAACGGCTTCGAGGTCGGTGGCGGCTCGATCCGCATCCACCAGCGCGAGCTCCAGCGCCGCATCTTCGCGCTGATGGGCTACGACGATGCGGAGATCGAGGGCCGCTTCGGTCACCTCTTGCGCGCGTTCGAGTACGGCGCGCCGCCACATGGCGGAATCGCCCCCGGTATCGACCGGATCGCGATGATCCTGGCTGGCGAGCCGACGCTCCGCGAGGTGATGGCATTCCCGAAGAACCAGTCCGCGCGCGACCTGATGTTCGACGCTCCCGGCTCGGTCGACGCCAGTCAGTTGCGCGAGCTGCATATCGAGGTTGAGCTTCCCAAGGAGGAGCCGGCTGCCCGATAGTTCCGGATTTCGATGAACCTGAAACGGGCGGCCCGTGTGGGCCGCCCGTTGCCACGTCGATGAGTGAGGAAAGGCTGGGCTGCCGTCTATCGGGTCCAGGACATGCCCGAGGGTGCATCAATGGCGGGGGCGTCGAATAGTTTCTTCGGCTCCGAGGCGCTCAGCGTCCCGTTGTCGTCCTTGACCTCGACGTACCATGCCTCGAACGCGCTGTCGCGCTCACGGAAGAACGCCAGGAACTGGCCGTCCGGTGACCACTCCGGCGAGACGACCGAGCCGACGTTCGTCAGTTGGTAGGGGTCGCCGCCATCGGCGGGCGCGATCCAGATGTCGCTAGCTGTGCCAGTGCGCTGGACATAGGCGATGTTGGGCGAGGTCGGCGACCAAGCGGGATCGAACGCACCGTCGGCGCTCGACACGAGCGTCGTCAGCCGTGCGTCGTCTAGGTTCAGGACCCAGATCTCGGTGTTGCGCGGCGATTCGACGCCGACGCGGGCGGTGAAGGCGACCTGCTCGCCGTCGGAGGAGAGCGTCGGATTCTCCTGTGGCTCGTTGACGCTCACCGCCGCGGGGAGCAGGTAGCTGAAGATGGTCTGGTCGCCACCGAGGTTCTCCGAGTACCACAGCGCAAGCGGGTCCGAGAAGCGATTCTCGCACGACGACGAGCCGGTCCCGCGGTCGCTGACCCAGATGAGCTGCTCGCCGACCGGAGACCAGACCGGATCCAGCGCCCAGTAGGCCTGACAGGCGTACTCCTGGCTGTACAGCGTTGCGTCTGGCTCGTTGGTCGTCAGCCGTTTGATCGTCGCTCCGTCAGCTCCAGCAATAATCACGTCGGACCAGCCATCGTGCATCTCGACGTAGGCGAACCGGTCACCGGCCGGCGCCCAGGTCGGGGATGCGCCATCCACCTCGTCGATGAGCGTGTGGACCGAACCATCCCAGAGCGAGACGTGCCGCTCGGAGACGAATAGGATCCGGCCGAACGGGTCAGCGCCCGTCCGCGACGACTCGTCCGGCGCTGGCGATGCCAGGTTCGGGTCGGGCGTCCCGCAGGCGGCGGCCACGACCGAGAAGAGGACGAGCGTGATGAGCCAGAGGGAGTGTCGGCTGGTCATGCGGCGCCGTGGCTCCCGCCCGGGCGATACCCCAACACCCTGAGCGCTTCGGCCGCGACCGCGGCCTCGTCCCAGGGGCGCTTCTCAGATCCGTAGATCATGCTCTTCTCGTGTCCTTTTCCGGCCAGTAGGACGACGTCGCCCGGCATGGCGCGCTGCAGGATGGCGGCGATCCCGTCGCGGCGGTCTTCGATGCAGTCGAAGTCTACACCGGGCCGCCCGCCGGCCTCCGTGGCCCCCGCCGCGATCGCATTGATGATCGCCTCGGGGTCCTCGTAGCGAGGGTCCTCGCTGCTGAAGACGGCGTAGTCGGCCTGCTCGATTGCGACGCGGCCCTGGATGGCGCGCTTCTCGACATCGCGCTCGCCGGCGGAGCCGAACAGCACCATCAGCCGCCCATGCGTCGATGGTCGGAGCTCGCGGAGAACGGAACGTATCGCGTCGGGCGTATGGGCGTAGTCGACGACGACCGAGAAGGGTTGCCCCTCGTCGACCGTCTGCATCCGCCCTGGCACTGACGCCAGCGCCATCAGCCCGTCGGCGATCTCGGCCGGCGTTAGTCCGAGCGCGTGGCCGACACCCGCCGCAGCCAGCGCGTTCGCGACGTTGTAGCGGCCCGGCAACGTGAGATTCACCATCGCGGCGCCGCCCGGCGTCCGCAACTCGAACCGTGTCCCGTCTGGCCGCGGCTCGATGTCCAGCGCCCGCGCCTCGGCGGTCGATCCGGCGTCCAGCGAGTACCAGATGATGTCACTGTCGCCAGCGTTGGGGGCGACGAGCCTGGCGCCCGGGTCGTCGGCGTTCAGCACGACGATGCCGAGCCGGCCGTCGGAGCGGCCCTCGGCGACGCGTTCCAGCAGCATTGCCTTCGCCGCTCGGTACGCCTCGACTGAGCCGTGGAAGTCGAGGTGCTCGTGGGTGATGTTGGTGACGACGCCGATGTCGAACGCGCAGCCGTCCAGCCGGTGCAGCGCCAGGCCATGCGATGTCGCCTCCAGCACGGCGGTGTCCACGCCGCGGTCGCGCATCATCGCCAGGAGGCGCTGGACCACGAGTGACTCTGGTGTCGTCTGACGCGTCTCGTGGAGCTCGACCTCCCCACCGATCCGCACCTCGACGGTCCCGATCAACCCCGTGCGCCGGCCGCTGCACCGCAGAAGCGCCTCGATCAGGTGGCTGGTCGTCGTCTTGCCGTCTGTCCCGGTCACGCCGACCATCGTCATCTCGTCGCTAGGATGGTCGTAGAACTCGGCCGCGAGCGGCGCGAGCGACGCGCGGGTGTCGTCGACCTCGACGACTGCTGGCCAGCCGGCCTCGGCGCGACCGCGCTCGACCAGGGCTGCGACCGCCCCGCGATCGCGCGCCTGATGCAGGAACGTGTGACCATCGGCGTAGCCGCCACGGAGTGCGACGAACAACCCTCCTGGCTCGATGAGCCGGCTGTCGTACTCGATCGAGCTGATGGCCACTTCCGGATCGCCGGAGACGGTCGCTCCGTCGATGCCGGAGAACAGGTCGCCGATCGTTCTGCGGGTCGTGCCGTCGATGGTCGTACTCCTGCCCTGTGCTCGACTCACGTCCACAGGAAGCCAGTTGCCGGCCGGGAGGTTACATCAGTGGGCGGAGTGGGTTCGCCATGATTGACGCCTCCTGCAGAGCGTCTTCGGCCGCCTCGGCAATCGCCGGATTGTCGTCCTTCGACAACTGGCGGAGGCGGTTGATGGCCATCGGGCCGCCGACCTCGCCCAGCGCAGCGATCGCGGCCATCGCAACCTCAGCGTCCTCGTCGTCGATCGTATCGATGATCGCGGTGACCGTGCGCTGGTCCCCGATCGAGCCGAGGGCGGTAACGGCCTCGAAACGGAGCTCGGGATCGTCCGACCGCAACTCGCGGAGGCAGTCATCGATCCAGCGCTCGTCGGCCTGCCGCCCCATCGCGTGGAGCGCGCTCGTCCGAAGCTCGATCGAGGGGCTGTCGAAAGCTTCCTCGATCGCCGCGACGATGTCGTCTCCGGTCAGGAAGCCGAGCGATTCGAGCGCCCGCCGCCGGACGTCGACCGCCGGATCATCCTCCCAGCGCTCGAACAGCGCCTCGCGGATGGCGTCGATCGATTCGTCGTCGTCCGTCTCGGACGCGAAACGGCCGAGACCGATCGTCATCATCTCGCGCACGCGCGCGTCTGGCTCCTCGGCGATGCGGCCAAGCAAAATCGACAGCAGCTCGGGTGTCTCGCTCTCCCAGAGACCATCAAACGCCGCCAGCCGGACGTCGGGGTCCGGGTCGGCGCAGGCGACCATGAAGGCACGCGCGTAGTGGCGCTCGACGTGATCTTCGGCATCGTCCGCCATGGCGCGGACGATTCGAGCGCGGGTCGGCGCCGCGATCTCGCCCCAGCGGGCGCGGAGTCGGGCTACCGCCGGCCGGTCGAGGTCCGAAAGTGGCGAGGTCGAATGGTGCGCATCCGGATCGGAGGCGACGGCGTCGAGGAACGCCTCGACGCCGTCAACCGTGCCGTCGGAACTCATCGGTTCAGGAAGCGGGGGTGTAGAAGAATGCATCCTCTGTCGTTTCGTCTGCGCTGAATTCGGGGTACTTGCCGCTCGTCAGGATGTCGCGGAGCAACTCGGCCGGGACCGGCCGCTCGACATTCGCGGCGGCCAGCAGGTCGCTAAACAGCGCGTAGTACTTGGGATTGTCGGCGGTCTCGACGTTCTCGCCACCTCGCTCGAACGCCGCGTGGATCACCTGTTCCGGGTGGCGCTTCGTTCGCTCGTCGAGCGGCTTCTGATCGGCGAAGCGCGGGAAGCGGTTGTCGCTGAGCACGTACTCGTCCTGGGTCGCGCAGTAGTAGGTCGTCGGCCGGAACGTGTACTTGCCCTTCTTCTCGTCGAGGTGCAGCAGCTTGCGGTCCTCGCCGGAAACCTGGAAGTACTCCAGAAGGTAGTGCAGCGGCTGATCGGTCTTCTCAATGGTCAGGACGGCCCCTGGGACGAGGTTTTCCGCGAAGAACTGCTCCAGGCCGACGATGAACCCCCCGCGGTTGCCGGTCGGGAAGCGCACCTCGGCCTGGACGGTCTCGGATGTCTGCGGCGATTCGAAGGTGACGCGCGCCGCGCGCTGATCCCTGAAGCCTGGCGCGGGCATGATCGAGCGCATATTGGCATCGAGCGGCAGGACGCCGTAGGAGTACTCGTAAAAGCTGAGGATGTGCTCGACCAGCCCCTCTTCGGCCGCCTCGATCGAGTTGCCGTACTCGAGCAGCACGCGGTAGTCCTGCCCGATCTCGCTCGCCTTGCGCTTGGTGGCGCCGATCGCGGCCGGATTGGCCAGCGACCAGAGCCCGTTCGTCGCCGAGCCGAGGTACTCGAACTCGCGCGTTTCGCGCGACAGGCGGTAGTTCACGGCAAACAGCGTCGACGCATAGTCGGCTGCGTTCGGCCGGACGCCCAGCACGTCCTGGGCAATCTCAGTGTCGCTGACGACGCCGCCAGGCTGCTCGCGGATGAAGTCCTCGATCCGGCGCAGGTCGCCGCGCGAGAAACGATGAAGCCGCTCCTCGCCAATCCACTGGTCGCCCCAGTGGGCAACGCTCATGTCGCTGCCGAGCGCCAGCCGAATGGCGGCGGCGATTTCGTCGTCGCTCGCCGTCGCCGCGTCCACCTCGAGCGCGGCGGGCGTCGCGACAGGCGCCACCTCGGCTGCGACTGGAACCACCTCAAACGGCGTCAGATCGGGTGCTGCTGCAGCCTCGGTCGGAGCCGCCTCGGCCGCCGGGATCGTCGGAGGCGTCGCGGCGGTCGGAGTCGCGTGGACCGGCCGCTCGCGCTTGGGCAGAGGGACGGCGAACCTCGTCGTGAGTACCTGCTCGCGCTGGCCGCTTAACCCGCTGGGGTGCGTGCCCTGGCGCGTGGTGACGAAGAAGACATCGTCACCAGCCGCCTCGCGGACGAAGACATCGGGGCTGGCAGACAACGCCTCGTCGATCCGCTTCGGCCAGGTCTTCACACGCGGCTGGCGCTGCGCCATGACTTCGGCGAGCTGCGCCAGTGACAGCCGAATCGGAGCCTTGTCGCTGAAGAAGCGCCCCTGGGCCCGGAAGATCTGGAACAGGTCCGCGGCGAGCGCCTGCTCCTCGTCGGTGCCGTCGAACGCTGGATCCGCCAGCGTCTGTTCTGCCTGCATCGTCCCTTGTCCCTCTCCTGCGCGTCCGCCAGCGTTATGTCATATGCAACGTGGTCTCGGGGTTACTTGCGCGCGCGCTCCTGCAGCGCCAGCACGAGCTCGGCGGTCGTCATTGGCTGGTCGCTCGATCGAAGCAGCGTCAGTAGATACATCAGGTCGGATTCACTCAATGTCAACATCCCGATCCCCAATCTCCCGCTCGTTTCGCAGCCTGCAATTGTACATCAGCCGACCGTCCGGAGTTGCTCAGGATCTCCCGGCAAGGACGACCGCGCCGATCAAACCGGCGTCAGCGCCGAGATGGCTCGGCGCGACGAGAATACGCTGCGCCGCCGGCTCGACCGCGTATTGCCGGATCTTGGCTCGCACCCCCGCGATCAGTCGCGGCCCCGCCAGGGCGACGTAGCCGCCGATCACGAAGGCGTCGGGGTTGAGCGCGGTGACGAGGTTTGCCCCGGCCAGCCCGATCACCTGTATGGTCTCGTCGATAATCTCCTGGGCGATCGGGTCTCTGTCGTAGCGGGCGAAGATGCGCTGGAGGGTGATGCCCGGGCTCGAGAGCCATTGGGCACGTTCCTCTGGTCCAGCCTGCCCAAGGCGCGCGGTCGTGCGCGAGACGATCGCCGGCTCGGACGCGTACGCTTCGAGGTGACCAGGCTTGCCGCACGAGCAGCGCGGACCGTCGGTCGAAACGACCATGTGGCCGATCTCGCCGGCCGTCATCGCCGCCCCGTGCAGCAGCGTCCCCCGCACGATCACCGCGCCGCCGACGCCATGTCCGAGATGGAGGTAGACCATGTCGCGGGCGCCGCGGCCGGCGCCGTGCGTGAACTCACCAAATGCCGCCGCACGAGCGTCGTTCTCGATGACCGCCGGCACACCGAAGCGGTCTTCCATGACGCCGACGAGCGGGAACTGCTCGAATCCCTCGATGCGGTGCGACCGCAGCGTGATTCCCCGGCGCACATCGACCGGACCGCCGAATGCGATGCCGATGCCGGCTATTTCTGCGCTGGTGAGCTGCCGGCGAGCGAGCACCTGGTCGATGAGCGTGCAGGCGGTGTCGACGGTAGCATGCGCGGTAGTGGCCGCGTCGATGGCGCGTTCGGTGTCAAGAATCCTTGCGTCAGTAGTGGCAAGGACGACGCGCAGACCGCGACCGCCGATCTCGACGCCGACGACCGCT
>DAOKZM010000145.1:0-7646 GCA_035325665.1 Thermomicrobiales bacterium
GCAATGCGGCTTCGACGTCTGGGCACATTTTGTCGGTACGATCACGTCGTCAGTGAGGGGTGACGGCGGACTGATTGATCGAGTACACCTCCGCCGCATCTTCAGTGGTCCCGGCGGCAGTCTGACGGTCGTTGACGTTGGCGTTGACACGATCACAGAGACGATCTCGCCGGACGGAACGACGGTCGTCATAACCGTCACGACCACTGGCTCGTTGCCCTACCACAGCGTCGTGCCCGGCCACGGAACGGTCGCCAACAACGCCGGCCACGAGATCCTGCAGATCACCTTGGAGTGGGACGAGGTAGCGGGTGAGTACGTCGAGGTCGATTTTCAGGTCCTGTTCGATGCGGGGCCGAACGATGACTTCAGCGACGAAGATTACGCGATGATCTGCGCGGAGCTTGCCTGACACCAGACAAACGGGACGAGCGAGATCGCGGGCGGTCTGAGCGCCGTCCGCGATCTGCATGCGAGGCGTCGAGTTCCGGGGCGGCAATTCCGCTGAAGCCATGTGCCCGACGGTTAGGAGGGACGCCGCGCTACGCCCGGGCCAGCTCGTCCAGCGCGGCGACGACGAGTCCCGGCAGTTCGTCGCCGCCGTGCCCGCCCTCCTGCATGACAGTCAGGCGGCTCGTCGTCCAACGCTTCGATAGCTCCCAGGCGGTCTGGAGCGGGCTGCTGATGTCGTAGCGGCCGTGGATCAGGTAACCGGGGATGCCGTTCAGCGTCGCCGCGTCGCGGACGATCTGATCCTCTTCGAGGAATGCCGCATTGCTCCAGTAGTGCGTCACCAGCCGGGCGAACCGCAGCCGGAACTCGGGATCCTCGTAGCGCAGGCTCGGCTGGAATCCCGGCGCGAGTGACACGTGCACGTCCTCCCAGACGCACCACTCCCGCGCTGCATGCTCCTGAAGCGCCGGGTCCGGGTCGCGTAGCATCGCGGCGTAGGCGTCGATGAGCCGCATTCCTTGGAATCGCTCGGGGACCGCGGCGGCGAACCGGTCCCACTCTCGTGGGAAGACGCGGCCCATGTCCTCAGTGATCCACTCGACCTCGCGTCGTGAGGTCGTCGTGACCAGCCCGAGCACCAGCCCGCGGACACGGTCCGGGTGCGCCTGCGCGTAGGCCAGCGCCAGCGTCGTGCCCCACGACAGCCCGAGGATGACCCAGCGGTCCACCTCGTGCAGTTCGCGCAGCGCCTCGATGTCGGCGATCAGGTGCTGGGTCGTGTTGGTTGAGAGGTCGGCGTCTGGCTCGTTCGCCAGCGGCCGGCTCTGGCCGGCCCCGCGCTGGTCGAACAGTACCGCGCGGTAGGCGTCCGGGTCGAAGAAGCGCCGCTGGCCGGGCGAGAACCCGGAACCCGGTCCGCCGTGGAGGTAGAGCGCCGGGATGCCGTCCGGGTTGCCACAGGCTTCCCAATACACCTGATGTCCGTCGCCGGTGTCGAGCACCTCCTGCTCGAACGGCTCGATCTCCGGATACCTGCGTTCCATTGCCGCCCCTTCGCCTGCCGAACCGTGGCCGAGCGCGGCAGCATACCCGACGATTCGGTCGCGCGCCAGCGGCGTCAGCCTTCCGGACGCAAGCTCGTCGGCCACAGCCCGGCGCGCCGACGGTGGATCGTCATGTACGCGAACGAGGCGCCGACCGGCTGGATCGAGCGCCACGTGCCCTTTGGGATGACCAGCACCTCCGGAGGCCCGAGGCGGAACTCCTCCTCGTCCACTTTCACGACGCCCTGCCCATCGACCGCCACGACGACGACATCTACCTCCCGGTTTAGGTGGCGCTGGATCGGAGAGTCGGCGCTGATGACGACCACGTTCATGTTGAGGTCGGCGGACGTCAGCGACCAGACCGCGCCGTTCGCGCGGGCGCTGGCCGCAATCTGTCGTGGGCTGATCCAGGCGCTCGTCGCCGGCCGCTCGTTCGATCCCGACATCTCGCCGTCCCCTTTGCTCGTTCGTCCGCGAATCAGGCGAGGAAGTACCGTTGCCCAAGTGGCAGGCTCTCGGCAGGCGGGTTCGTGACCGGCTCGCCGTCGATAAAGACCTCGTGGGTGGTCGGGTCCACCTCGACTCGCGGGCTGGCGGCGTTGCGCAGCATCTCGCTCTTGAACGTCGAGCGGACATCGCGCACCGCGACCGGCCTTCGCCGCAGATGCTCGCCGCTGGGGATGCCGCCGGCCGCCTGTCGCGAGACGAAGTTCACCGCTAGCTCGGCCGGCGCCAGGCCCATCCCGCCCCACATCGGCCGGTAGACCAGTGGCTGGCTGCCGCGCGTCGATCCCTGCCCGTCCCCGACCTGCGCCGCGCTGACGAAACCACCCTTGATGACCGCAGTCGGCTTGGCGCCGAAGAACGCCGGCTGCCAGATGACCAGGTCGGCGAGCTTGCCCGGCTCAAGGCTGCCGACCTCGTGGTCGAGCCCGTGGGCGATCGCCGCGTTGATCGTGTACTTCGCCAGGTACTGAAGAATGCGCGCGTTGTCGTCCCCCTCACCGGTCTGCGGGTCGAATCCGCCGCCGCGCACCGCCTTCATGTGGTGCGCGAGCTGCCAGGTGCGCGAGATTACTTCGCCGATCCGCCCCATGCCCTGCGAGTCGGACGAGACGATCGCGATCGCCCCCAGATCGTGGAGCACGTCCTCGGCGGCGATGGTCGAGGCGCGGACGCGGTCGCGGGCAGCGGCCATGTCCTCCGGATTGCGCCGGTCGAGTCGGTGGACGGTGATGATCATCTCCAACCGCTCGGCCAGCGAGTTGACCGACCACGGCAGGGTTGGGTTGGTCGACGAGCCGATGATCCGTGGGTCGGAGCAGATCTCGATCAGATTCGGCGCGTGGCCGCCCCCCGAGCCTTCGACGTGGTAAGCGTGGATCGAGCGGCCGGCGATTGCCGCGATCGTCTCCCGGAGGGCGCCGGCCTCGTTGAGCCCATCGGTGTGGATCGCGACCTGTCCCCCAGCCTGGTCTGCCACCGACAGGCAGGCATCGATCACCGCCGGGAATGCTCCGACGTCCTCGTGGATCTTCAGGCCCGACGCGCCGACCTCGAACGCCGTCTCCAGTTGCGCCCGGTCGCTGGACCCGCGAGCCAGCACCGCCAGATTGATCGGCGCCGCCTCGAACGCCTCGAAGACGTGGCGCATGTTGTTCAGTGGATTGACGCCGAGGTCCCAGACCCCGCCGCTGCCCTGCCCGACCAGCGTCGTGATCCCGCTGTAGGCTGCCGCGCCGACGATGCTTGTCGATGAGAGGTGGACGTGCGTGTCCACCCCGCCGGGGGTGACGATCGCGCCGTCGGCGGCGATCAGCCCCGTCGCGCTGCCGATCAGGACGTCGATGTCGTCGGTCACGTCCGGATTGCCGGCCCGACCAATGGCGGCGATTCGGCCATCCTTGATACCGATGTTGCTGCAGAAGATGCCGAGGACCGGGTCCATCACAATCGCGTTGATAATCACGAGATCGATCTGGCTGGCGCTGGTCCGGCCGTTCCAGCCGGATCGGCCGAAGAGCATCCCGTCGCGCATCGGCCGGCCGAAGCCGGCCAGCGGCTCGAAGCCAGGCAGGGTGTCGTCGCGCTCGACACGCGCGAACAGGTTGGTGTCGGCCAGCCTGACCCGGTCGCCAGTCGTCGCGCCGTAGCGCCGGTTGTACTCGGCTCGATCCATCCGGATGGGCATCGGGGTACCCTCCTCAGCCTCGGACGCATGATACCCTGTCCGGACGGACGGCCAGAGATGCGAGGAGGTACGCAGATGGACGCGACCGATGTCGTAGCTGCGCGGGCGTTGTCGGATCGGGTGTTCCCGACGTATCGCTTCGCCGGCAGCCACCAGCAGATTTGCGAGCAGTTCGGCTAGGCGTGCCGCGACCTGATCGCGCGGCACCTCGATAAGGCGCTCGGTCGGCTTTCTCAGCGCTCATCGCTTGGTCGCGAGGACGCGCTGGCGAAGGCGCTCGCCTACCGGCCGTGGGTCCAGCGCTACGCCGCGTTCTTCGACGATGAGATCGAGGGGGTCGCGCGCGGCGCGGGCATCTCGCTGGCCGAGGCGTATCTCCTGCAGCTTCGGGCCGAGGTGGCGACGCCGGTCGATCCCGACGACGTTAGCGAATGCACGACCTTCGCCGTCCAGCCCGAGGCGACCGCGGACGGGATCGGGTTGGTCGGGCAGAACGCCGACCTGCCGGCCTTCTACGGCGAGATCGCCATCGTCGCCGAGATCGTCCCAGACGACGCGCCTCGGGTGCTGATGCTGATGCCGGCCGGCCAGGTCTCCTACATCGGGATCAACGACCGCGGTCTGGGCGTCTTCGCCAACTTCGTCACCTGCGATGGCTGGCGGATAGGCTTCCCGCGCTACCTCTTCTCGCGGCTGGCGCTGACGCACGACACCGTGGACGACGCCATCGCGGCGGTGCGTGGCGTCCGCCGGGCGTCGTCGCGCAACCTGATCATGCTCGACGGCCGTGGTGTCGCCGCCGACCTCGAGACCACGCCGACCGCCGACGCGCGACTCGACCCGGAAGACGGCATCCTGGCCCACGCCAACCACTACGTCGCCCCGTCTCTACAGGCCGAGGAGCGGTCGCCGGAGCGGTACGTCGCCAACTCGCGCGCCCGCCAGCAGCAGATGCGGGCGCTACTGGCCGAGCGCCGTGGCCGGCTCGACGCCGATGCGATGGAGGAGATCCTGCGCGACCGGGCCTGCTACCCGGATACGCTCTGCCGGATGCCGGGCGACGACCCCGGTAGCGACACTATCACCTTCGCTTCGGTCATCGCCGAGCCGTCGAAGGGCCGGATGCGCGTCGCGGTCGGCCCGCCCAACGAGCATCCCTACGTCGAGCACGCGCTCTCATAGCGAGCGGCGTCAAACCACGTGGCCGATGAAGATCGCAATCTGCCGGCGGATGATGTCAGTTCCCGAGTCCCGGCATCTCAGGATACTGCCGTCACCAGCAGTATTGTTTGGGATGTCATGCCTGACCGCGCGAAGGAGTTCGAGGACCTGCTGCAGGGCATGACGTACGCGGCCGCGGGCTTCCCGGGGTTCGCTGGCGTGCGCGTGCTGCGCCCGATTGGCGGCGACACGCACTTCCGTGTCGTCGTCCGATTCAATCGCGCCAGCAACCTCGCGGCCTGGCGTGAATCCGAGATATACGCCGAGTACACCGAACGGCTGGCGCGGGTCGTGCAGTCAGTGCCACGGGCGGCCGACATCACCGGCACACAGCTCGACCGGCGGCTCGCTCTGGCGATTCTGCCGATCAGCGGCTTTGTCCGGACGACTGTCTCAGGCATCGGGCTGCTGCTGCTCGGCGCCGGGCTCGCGCTGATCTTCGCCAACACCCCGCTCTCGGACACCTACGAACGGTTCTGGGAGACCTCAGCGACTATCGGAATCGGCCGGTTCGGTATCACCGAGTCGCTCCGCCATTGGGTCAACGACGGGCTGATGGCGCTGTTCTTTTTCATCGTCGGGCTCGAGATCAAGCGGGAGGTGCTCGTCGGTGAGCTTCGCACGGTCGAGCAGGCGGCCCTCCCGATCGCCGCGGCGATCGGCGGCGGCCTCATCCCCGCGCTGGTCTACAGCGTGATCAACCTCGGAGGCGGCGGCGCCCACGGCTGGGGCATCCCGATGGGGACTGACACGGCTTTCTCGCTGGGGATCATCAGCCTGTTCGGGACCGCCGTGCCAGTGAGACTCTGGGTGTTTCTCACGGCATTCGCCATCGTCGACGACATCCTCGCCGTTCTGGTCATCGCGGTGTTCTACACCGATGCGATCGAGTGGTTCGCGCTCGTTGTCGCCGTCGCGCTCGTAGCGGCGCTCGCGTTCGCCAACCTGGCTGGGTTCCACCGTTGGCCGGTCTACGCTGTGCTCGGCTTGGGCGTCTGGCTAGCGGTCTTTGAGTCCGGCATCCACGGCACGCTGGCGGGTGTTCTGGTGGCGATGACCATTCCGGCTCGCTCGTGGATCAACGCGAGCGAGTTCCTGCGGCGTGGCCGGGAGGCAATCGACGACTTCGAGTCCTCGTGCGAACCCGGCGTGAGCATCCTGAGCAACGAGACGCAGCAACGTGCCGTGCAGGAACTCGAAGAGCTGTCGGAGGCGGTCGAGACGCCGATGTCGCACTTCCAGCATCAACTCAACCCGTGGGTCTCCTACGCGGTGCTGCCGCTCTTCGCCTTCGCTAACGCTGGGATCGTGCTCGTCGATGGACTTGGCGACGCGCTGTCCAGCCGGGTGACGTGGGGGATCGTCGCCGCGCTGATCGTTGGGAAGCCGATCGGCATCTCGCTCTTCAGCTGGCTCTCGGTCCGCGTCGGCATGGCAGCGCTGCCGGCCAGCGTCACCTGGCGGCAGATCGCGGGCGTCGCTTGCCTGGGCGGCATCGGATTCACGATGTCGCTTTTCATCTCGGAGCTCGCGTTTGGCGCGTCTGAGCTTGCCCACGACTCGCGGGTCGGGATCTTGATCGGCTCAGTGATCGCCGGCGTCGTCGGCTACGTCGTCCTCCGCCACGTCCTTGCTGAGCCGGCCGCCGACAGCGAACCCGGATGAGGATGGTGAGGGTCGGTGCAGAAAGCCGCGCTCGACCAGCCGGTCGAGCGCCTCGCGCGGATCGGTCTCGTCGAGCGGCCCGTTCACCGCGCCGTTGAAGCCGTGGACGACGCGTGCCCCGCTGATCGGGACGAGCGCGACGGCCACGGTCGCGCCCGGCTCGATCCTGACCGCGCCGTCCGACGGCGCATCGATCCGCATCCCCCACGCAGCGAGGCGGTCGAACGCCAGGCAGGGGTTCGCTTCGAAGACGTGGTAGTGCGCGGTGATGTGGACGGGCAGCGGGCTAGTGTTCGTGATGGCGACGGTCGTGACCGGCAGTCCGGCGTTCAGCTCAACCGGCTCGTTGTGGCGCACGATCTCTCCCGGGATCATGATTCGTCCTCTCCGATCGGATCGCGGACCGTGACGAGCCGCGTGCCGTCCGGGAACATCGCATCGACCTGGACGACGCGCAGCATCTCCGGCACCCCCTCCATCACGTCGCCTCGTCGCAGCACCCGCGAGGCGTGACGGACGACCTCATCGAACGGCGTGCCGGCTCGCGCTTCCTCGAAGATCTCGTCGGTGATCAAGGCGACCGCCTCGGGGTGGTTCAGCGGCAAGCCGCGCGCCAGGTGCTTGCGGGCAAGCTCGGCGGCGGCGAACACGAGCAACCGGTCAGTCTCTTTCGGTGTCAGCGCCATCCTCTGCCTCCGAGTTCGTCGCCTGCTCTTCCGGCTCGGGCTCGACCGGCGCAACCGGCACAGCCGGCCGCTGGCCGCTGACCGCGATCCGCACCGATCGCCCGATCGCTGCACGAATCTCGTCCCACTGGGTGGGCGGCTCGACGACCGTCACGCCAAGCTCGGCGGCCCGCTCGCGCGAGATCCGGAGCGTCATCGGAAGTCGCCGCTCGATCGCCTGCCGGCGCACGACCAGGATTGTCGTGATCAGCACTGACGAGACGACGATCACCCCGACGGCGACGAGAATCGCCAGCGCCGCTAATGCCCAGGGCGTGTCCTTCCCGACGCTCGAATCCGCCGTGATCGTGGTCGGCTCGTCGAGCGAGAGCGTCCAGCGGGCGG
>DAOKZM010000146.1:0-1705 GCA_035325665.1 Thermomicrobiales bacterium
TAGTACTCCTGCTACGAACCGCGTTCGTGTCCCTCGGCGATGTTCGACATGATCGACACCCCCGCGCGGCGCATCTGGTCGCGAAGGCCGAAGTCACGGTAGATCGCGGACTCCCGCGTTATCCCGTAGATGTCCGCTGTAAGCTCTCGCGCCAGTTGCCAGGCCAGGAGATCCTCAAATGACGTGACCACGCGGTACGGTACGCGTTCGTCCTCCACCCCCGTGTGGTATGGCAGCACCTCCGGTTCGTCCATCGCCCCTCCGCGTCCCGCGTCCCGTCGCCTCAATCCGCCGCCTTGTCCGCGATCTCCAGCACCTCGTCCAGGACCGACAGGCCGCGCTTGGCCTCGGCAGGCGTGATGATGAGCGGCGGGGCGATCATGATGACGTTCCAGTGGACCATCAGCGAGAGGCCCTGGTTCATCGCGGCGCGGGTCATCTCGCCGACGGCGCCCATCTGCGCGCCCGAGGCGTTGAACGGCGCCAGCATCTCGCGCGTCTCGCGGTTCTTGACCAGCTCGACGCCCCAGAAGCAGCCGCGGCCACGGACGTCGCCGATGCTCTTGTGCTTCTTCTGCAGCTCGCGCAGGCCCGGCCCGAGGACGTCGTCGCCGATCATCTTCGCGTTCTCGACGACCTTCTCCTCCTTCATCGCCGTGATCGCGCCGACGCCGGCCGCGCAGGCCAGTGGGTGGCCGGAGTAGGTCAGGCCGCCGTAGTAGACCTTGTCCTGAAACTTGTCGGCGATCTTCTGCGAGATTAGCACCGCCCCGAGCGGGACGTAGCCGGAGGTGAGCCCCTTCGCGCACGAGATCAGGTCCGGTTCGACCCCGAAGCCCTCCGAGCCGAACCAGTAGCCGGTCCGGCCGAAGCCGGTCATCACCTCGTCGAGGATCATCACGATGCCGTGGCGATCGCAGATCTCGCGGACTCCCTGCAGGTAGCCGTCGGGCGGGACGAGGATGCCGTTCGTGCCGACGATCACCTCCAGGATGATCCCGGCGACCGTCTGGGGACCCTCGTACATCAGCACCTCTTCAAGGTGCGCCAGCGCCCGGTCGCGCTCCTGCTCCTCGCTCTCGGAGTGGAACGACGAGCGGTAGGTGTAGGGACCCATGAAGTGGACGACCCCGCTGATCGCCGGCTCGGAGGCCCAGCGGCGCGGGTCGCCGGTTAGCGCGATCGCGCCGTGGGTCGCGCCGTGATACGAGCGCCAGGCGGCCAGGATCTTGTGCCGGCCGGTCGCCATCCGGGCGATGCGGATGGCGTTCTCGTTCGCCTCAGCGCCAGCGTTGGTGAAGAAGGTCATGTTCAGGTCGCCGGGAGCTAGCTCGGCGAGCAGCGCCGCCAGCTCGGAGGCCGGCTCGTTGGCGAAGCTCGGCTGGATGACGCACAGCCGCTCGGCCTGCTCCTTGATCGCCGCCACGACCTTCGGGTGCTGGTGGCCCAGGTTGGTGTAGACCAGCTGGCTGGCGAAGTCCAGGTAGCGCTTGCCCTCGAAGTCGAAGAACTCGCCCCCCTCCTCGCCGGCCACCGGCAGCGGGTTGATCTGCCCCTGGGCCGACCACGAATGGAACACGTGCGCGCGGTCGTTCTGCCGGACGCGCTCCTCGGACGCCATATCCATGTAGACCATCGTTCTTCTCCTTTCGGGACGCGGGACGCGCGGGACCGGTCTCCCCTCGTCTGCCGTGCCTGTCGCGCG
>DAOKZM010000146.1:1805-7644 GCA_035325665.1 Thermomicrobiales bacterium
CGGGACGCGGGACGCGCGGGACCGGTCTCCCCTCGTCTGCCGTGCCTGTCGCGCGTCACCATAGCACGCTATTGGCCCGCTTCCGCGTCCCGCATCCCGCGTCCCGATCGAACAAGCGGCCATGCCGCCGCAGATAGCGTGGGTTGCCGGCTGCGTCGGGGACGATGTCGAGGCGTTCGCCGGCCGAAGGGCCGGTCGTCGTGACGAATTCCGAGTCGCCGATCGGCACGAGTGTCTCGGCCGGCCAGGGGACCGGGTTGCCGCCGTTCGGGCCGGGGGCGGTCATCTCCAGCCGCAGGTCGCCGTCCCGGACGAGCTCGATCGTCGTGTCCGGCCCGTGGTAGCGGCCGGCGAGTCGGGCCAGCGCCGCGTCGTCGAGCGCGACCCGTGGCCGCTCGGGCAGGCGCAAACCCATCTCGTGCTCGATCCACCAGCGCTCGATCGCGCGGTTGGCGGCGTCGCCCCGGCCGCTGTTGGTCAGCAGCACCAGCGCGGCCTGCCGCTCAGGGACGAGGGTCAGCAGCGACTTGAAGCCGTTGATGCTGCCGCCGTGGGCGATCACCTGCACGCCGTCGATCTCGCGCAGGTCCCAGCCGATGCCCCACTGATCGGCCCAGTTGGCCGCCGAGCGCTGCGGCTCGCGCATCGCGCGGAGCGTCCCCTCGCTGATGACGCGACGGCCCTCGACTGTGCCGTCGCCGAGGTGGAAGCGGGCGAAGCGCAGCAGGTCGGGGACGTTCGAGTAGACCCCGCCGGCCGGCAGCCGGTTGCGCGGGTAGTACTGCCCGGCCGGGACGTGCTCGTCGGCGTCCGGGGCGACCTGGTTGTGCCCGATCGCGTGGGGGTAGACGATCGCCTCGTGGGCAAAGAAGCAGGTGCGCTCCAGCCCCAGCGGCTCGAACAGCCGCTCGCGCATGACGGCGTCGAACGGCTTGCTGGCCACGACCTCGATGATCCGGCCGGCCAAGTGGAAGCCGGAGTTGCAGTAGAACCAGAGTTCGTCCGGCTCGGCGTACTGCCGCAGCGTGTGGAACTCGCCGATCGCTCGCGCCAGCGCGTCTTCCCCCAATCCCTGGTCGACGAAGTAGTCGCCGAGCATCCCAGTCCCGTGCGAGAGCAGGTGGCGCGGGGTGATGCGCTCCTCGATGCCCGCCTCGGAGACGCGCACGCCCGGCAGATACTGGCTGACCGGCGCGTCGAGGTCGAGCGTGCCCTCGTCGGCGAGGACCATCGCCAGCGTGGCGGTGAACACCTTCGAGATCGAGGCGATCCGGCAGAGCGAGTCGGCCCGCATCGGCTCGCCGGTCGTCAGCTTGGCGACGCCGAGCGCGCCGGTCCCTTCCTCCCCGTCTTGCCGGACGCCCCAGGCGATCCCCGGAACCGTCCAGCGCTCCTGCTGCTCGCGGATGACCTGTTCCAGCTCGTCGGTTGGCATCGTGTCTCCTCCCCCATCTCCGCTACGATCCAGCCGGAGGTATTGTCCGCATCTGACTCGGATGCGCCAGCCCTGGTAGCGGGGCGGCCAGTCGGTCGGTAGCATCCCTGTCCGGTCGGACACGAGAAGGTGGGAACACTCCCGGCGTGCCCGTCGTCGTATCTCCAGACGGACTTCCGGCGGACGACGCGGTCCGCGATGATGGGGTCGACCGATGACCTTGGAGGGAGTGACGATGGCGCGCGCACGAACCCACGACGAACGACCCTCGCTGGTCCTGTCCTTCGCGGCGGTGCTCGTGCTGGTGCTGCTGCTCGGCGCCTGTGGCGAGGACGATGCAACCGGCAACGGCGGCAGCGATGTGCCGGCCAGCCCGACGGTCGAGCGGATCGACCACCCGAGCGGCGACGACGAGATGATCCTCCGCGTCGCCTGGGAGGGCGGCTTCGTCATGCCGGAGGAGCTGGTCCGGCGGCTGCCGCTCTTCGCCCTGCTCGGCGATGGCTGCGTCGTCACCCAGGGTCCGCAGATCGAAATCTTCCCGCAGCCGGCCCTGCCGAACCTCCAGCAGACCTGCCTGACCGAGGACGGCGTCCAGCAGATCCTCCGGGCGGCGAAGGAGGCCGGCCTGCTCGATGGCGATGCCCAGTACGATTTCCCGAACATCGCCGACGCGGTGACGACTGTGTTCACCCTCACCGCCAACGGGCAGACGACCACGGTCAAGGCCTACGCGCTCGGCGACGCCACGCAATCGACCGGCGACGCGGAGGCCGACGCCGCCCGGGAGAAGTTGGCGGAGCTCCAGACCAAGCTCGGCGACCTGCGCTCCTGGCTCCCGGCCGACGCCTTCGCCAGCGAGGAGCAGCCGTACGAGGTGACGCGGATGCAGCTCGTCGTCCAGCCCGTTTCCACCGACTCCTCCTCCGCCACGCCGGAGGGCATCGAGATCCAGCAGCTCGACTGGCCGCTCTCGACTCCGCTGGCCGAGATCGGAGCGCCGTACCCGTTCGAGAGATGGCGCTGCGTCACCGTCGAGGGCGACGACCTCGCCACGCTGATGGAGCAGCTCACTGGCGCCAACCGGCTCACCCAGTGGCGCAGCGGCGACGCGGAGTACACCCTGATCGCCCGCCCGCTCCTGCCGGGTGAGCAGAGCTGTGCGAACGCGCTGTAGAGACGCGATGCGCCTTACTCGCCGCCCTCGCCCGGCATAACCGGAGCGGGGGCGGCCTGTAGATCGAAGTAGTCGTCGCCTTCGAGCCTGCCGCCGTCCGGCGACGAGAAGGAATCGAAGGCATCATCGCCGATGCGCGAGGCTCCGTCGTCCAGCGGGTTTCCCGATGCCGGCTGGAAGCTGAAGCCTCCGGCGCCTCCATACACGTACCCCGCAAACTCGCCCAGCGTCAGCGTGCCGGCGATCTCGATTCGCGGCTCGACCCACCACTTCTCCGGCGACCACCACGTGCCGCCCCAGGCGGCGACGGCGGCGCGGTAGCCGGCCGCCTCGACCGTCGCGGTGACGCGGCTGTTCCACGCGCCATATGGGTAGGCGAAGATGTCCACGTCCTGACCGGAGACCGCCCGCAGCCAGGCACGGGAATCGACCAGCTCGCTCCAGAGCCGCGCGTCGGAGACGGTGGTCAGGTCGGGGTGGGAGATCGAGTGGCTGCCAATCTCGTGGCCGGCGTCGGCCATCGCCCGGATCTGCCACTGTGCCAGCGTCGAAGCGCCGCTAAGGATGAAGAACGTCCCGCGCATCCCGCGCGCGTTCATCGCCTGGACCGCGCCCCACTGTTCAGCGTAGCCGTCGTCGAACGTGATCGCGACCGGGTTCGACGGCAGCGTCCCGACCCCGGCGACGGCGTCGTACACCTCGGAGAGGGTCACCGCGTTGTAGCCGTTCTCCTGCAACCAGTCGAGCTGCTGCTCGAAGCGCCAGAGCGGAATCGTGTAGCGGCTGGCGGCGTCGCCGACGTGGTGATACATCAGCACCGAGATGTTGAAGGCGCGCGGTGGGGGCGGCGCCCAGAGCGACTCGTCGTAGTCCGGCGCCCCCTCCTGCCGCGTGACGGGCGACATGTCCAGCCCGAGGATCGCGGCGCGCTGGGCTCCTAGCCGGCCGAGCAGCACTTCGTAGGGCGTCCCGGCGTTCTCCGGGTGGTACTCGAAGCGGGCGCGCTCGAAGTACTGGACCGTGTAGACCTGGCCGGTGTCAGAGTTCAGCTCGGAGAACTCCTCCGAGATCGGGTAGCCGAAGATGCGCAGCCCGCCGTGCGTCTCCCAGTGCGCCTTGAATCCATAGGCCAGGTAGTGGCCGGTCGGCGCGAAATAGCGGCGCTCAGGGGTATCGGGCGGGGGTGGGTCGACATGGATCGGCGCGAAGACCGGCTCGGCCCGGCCCTCGGTCAGCCACGAGCCGAGCAGCGCGAACAGCACCTCCCACTCGGTCCCGGCGTTCTCGGGATGATATTCGAAGCGTTCGCGTTCGAAATACTGGACGGTTAGGCTGGAGTCCGGGTCGGTGAACGCCTCGGTCAGCGGGTAGCCGAATGTCGCCAGCCCGCCGAGCTTGCGCCAGGTCGAGAGGAACGGGTCGGCGACGTGGTGGCCGGTGACCGGGAAGTAGACGACGCTGGGTCCGGTGGCCGCGGCAGGGCCCGGCGTTGCGACCACTCCCAACGATGCGAGAAACGTCGCGGCGAGAAGCACGACGATCGGTATGATCGACATCCGGACGGACATAGTTCTGGACATAACGATCACCTGGCTTTCACGAATAGATCGCCATCGCCAAGCAATGTGGTGCGTGAGCAGATCATACCCGCGGTCCGCGGAGATTGCATCAACCGGCCCACTCTATACTGAGTCGGGAACCGGCAGCGCGTCCCGGAGCGATCGTGAAGGGCAGGGCCTTGATGGAGATGTACGTCTGTGTTACCTGTGGCTCCCAGTATCCGGCGTCCGAGCAGCCGCCGGACGGTTGCCCGATCTGTCTGGACGACCGCCAGTACGTCAACCCCAACGGCCAGCAGTGGACGACGCTGGAGGCGCTTCGCGGCGACCACCGCAACCGCTTCATCGCGCTGGAGCCAGGGCTGACGGCGATCCTGCCCGAGCCGAAGGTCGGCATCGGCCAGCGAGCGCATCTCATAGAGACGCCGGCCGGCAACATCCTCTGGGACTGCATCGCGCTGATCGACGACGAGACGATCGCCGAGATCGAGCGCCACGGCGGGCTGGCCGGCATCGCCCTCTCGCACCCGCACTACTACACGACCCAGGTCGAGTGGAGCCGGGCGTTCGGCGACGCGCCGGTCTGGATCCATGCCGACGACCGCCAGTGGGTCATGCGGCCCGACCCGGCGATCCGCTTCTGGGACGGCGAGGAGCTGGAGTTGCTGCCGGGGCTGACGATGATCCGCTGCGGCGGTCATTTCCCCGGCGCGAGCGTCCTGCACTGGCCGGCCGGCGCCGAGGGGCGGGGCGCGCTGTTCAGCGGCGACACCATTCAGGTCGTCGCCGACCCGCGCTGGGTCAGCTTCATGTACAGCTACCCCAACTCCGTCCCGCTCGACCCAGCCACCATCCGCCGCATCGTCGCCGCCGTCGAGCCGTACCCCTTCGACCGCATCTACGGCGCCTTTGGCGGCATCGTCCGAGAGGACGCCCTCGGCGTGGTGCGCCGCTCGGCCGACCGTTATATCGCGCACATCACCGGGTCGACGGGTCAGTAGATCATCGCCCCGTTGTGGCTGACCTCGACGATCACGCGCGTGTCGTCCGTCCCCTGGCGTCGTTGATGCTCGAACTCGATGAGGTCGATGAAGCGCTCCAATAGCGGGACGGTCGATGCGGCGCGGCAGTGGAACGCCAGCAGGCTGGCCTTGACGAACTCGGCTGTCAGCGGATTGGGCTGGCGGCTGATGAGTGGCTTGAAGTGCTTGCGGTTAAGCGTGATGACGACCGCGCCGATCTGGTGCGCGTACGCGACGATGATCGGGTCCTCGACGCCGGGCGTGAGCTGGTCACGTACCAACAGAACCTCGTGGCCGCGATCCTCCAGGAATCGCGCGACCGAGCGCGGGACGTTCTCGTCGAGATCGAAGCGTAACGCCGCGCGGACATCGTCGCGCGCCAGGATCGGATACTCCGCGAGAATGGCATCTTCATCGTACCCCGCGTGGGCCAGCTCGTGGATGCTCCAGACCGGGATGCGTGTACCGGCGATGACCCACTCGTTCCGCATCACGTATCGATGGCGCTCGATCGCGCCGATGTCATGCGGATCGCGCTGGCGCATCACCCGGAGTGCCGCTTCGACCTCGGCGGCGATCGGTTCGAGCTGGAGGGCGAGGGCGCCCTGCCCGAGCGGTCGGTCGGTGACGAGCGGCTGGGTATCGG
>DAOKZM010000147.1:0-7618 GCA_035325665.1 Thermomicrobiales bacterium
CCGACCATCAGCAAGTCGTGGGTGTGATCCGGGTCGCCCGGCGCGCTCGTCACCCGGCACATCACCCGCATCCCCAGCCCCTCGACCCAGAACCGCTCGACCGCCGCCAACCCCCGCGCCGGCCGTGCGACCCTCACATGTGTCGTCTCCTCAATCCCGTCCACAGCGTCTCCTCTCGTCGCCGGGCGAACACAAGGTTCGCCCCGACGTTTCCCTCATCCCTCATCCCTCATCCCCCACACGATATAATGAACGGTCGCGGTTCGCGCGCGGGTCGCGTATCTTTGCCAGCACCAGCCGAACGGGGAACTCCCAGCCGATGACAGCATCCTCCGCCACCTCGACCCAGCCGACGGCGAGCCAGGCCCGTCAGGACCTGCGCAACATCGCGATCATCGCCCACGTCGACCACGGCAAGACGACCCTGGTGGATGGGCTGCTGAAGCAGACGAACACCTTCCGCGACCCGGACGCGGCCGGCGAGCTGATCATGGACGCCAACGACCTCGAACGCGAGCGCGGCATCACGATCCTGGCCAAGAACACGGCGGTCCACTGGCGTGGGGTGAAGATCAACGTCATCGACACGCCCGGCCACGCCGACTTCGGCGGCGAGGTCGAGCGCGTGCTGAATATGGCCGACGGCTGCCTGCTGATCGTCGACGCCGTCGAGGGGCCGATGCCACAGACGCGGACCGTGCTCCAGCAGGCGCTCGGCCTCGGCCTGCGGCCGATCGTCGTTATCAACAAGGTGGATCGACCGTTCGCCCAGCCCGACGCGGTCGTCTCGCAGACCCAGGATCTGTTCCTCGACCTCGCGATCGACGCCGAGCAGCTCGACTTCCCGGTCATCTACGCGATCGCCAAGCAGGGCCGGGCTGGCCTCGCGCCGGACGACCTGGCGCCCGACCTGGCGCCGCTGTTCGACACGATCGTCGACCACATCCCGGCGCCGGTCGTCGACCTCGATGGACCGCTCCAGCTGCAGGTCGCCTCGCTCGACTACAACCCGCACCGCGGCCGGATCGCCATCGGCCGCATTCGCCGCGGCAAGCTGCGCGCCGGAGACACGCTCGTCCAGCTCGGGGCGGCCGGCGAGGAGGACCGCCAGAAGGTGACCTGGCTGGCGACTCACGAGGGGCTGGCACGGGTCGAGGTGGCCGAGGCACAAGCCGGCGACATCGTCGCCCTGACCGGCTTCCCGAGCGCCCACGTCAGCGCGACGCTGGCCGACCCGGCCGCGCCGGAGCCGCTACCGGGCATCGAGATCGACGAGCCGACGCTGAAGCTCACCTTCGGCGTCAACACTTCCCCCTTCGCCGGCCGCGAGGGGGACTACCAGACCTCACGCCAGCTCGGCGAGCGGCTGCGCCGCGAGCTGGAGACGAACGTCGCCCTGCGCGTCGAGCCAACCGAATTGCCCGACGTCTTCTCCGTCTCCGGCCGCGGCGAGCTGCACCTGTCGATCCTGATCGAGACGATGCGCCGCGAGGGGTACGAGTTCCAGGTCTCGCGGCCCGAGGTCATCACTCGCGAGGTGGACGGCGAGGTCGTCGAGCCGGTCGAGCAGCTCGTCATCGACACGACCGAGGAGTTCGTCGGCGCGGTCACCGAGCTGGTCGGCGGCCGCAGGGCGCGGATGGTCGACATGGTCAACGACGGGCGGGGCAACGTCCGGCTCGAGTTCGAGATCCCGACGCGCGGGCTGATCGGGCTGCGCAACGAGTTCCTGACCCGCACAAAGGGCAATGGCTCGCTCTCGTCGCGGCTGATTGGCTTCGAGCCGTGGCAGGGAGCGATCTCCTCGACCCGGACCGGCGCGCTGGTCGCCTGGGAGGCCGGCACGGCCCTCTCCTACGGCATCGCCGCCGCCCAGGAGCGCGGCACGACGTTCGTCGTCCCCGGCGAGGAGGTCTACGAGGGGCAGATCGTCGGCCAGCACGCGCGCGGCAACGACCTGGCGGTCAACGTCTGCAAGGCGAAGAAGCTGACCAACATGCGCGCCGCCAGCGCCGACACGAACATCCGCCTGACCCCGCCGGTGATCCTCTCGCTCGAGCAGGCGCTCGACTTTCTGGCCGACGACGAGCTGCTGGAGGTCACCCCGAAGGCCTACCGCCTGCGCAAGCGCCTCCTGAAAGAGCACGAACGCGCCCGCGCCAAGAAGCAAGCCGAGTCGCGCGAGGCGAGCCGGGGCTAGCCCCCACGACGACAACACGCGCTTCACAGCATCCTAACTCCGGCACAACAACCGGCGCCCGGCCGTCGCTAATCATTGGCGCAGGCCGTTCGCGCCGGCAGCTGGTCGGCAAGATGCTGGAGGGATGGGACGCGTGGATTCGAACCAGATCAACACGCCGTTGGGGCGCCGGCTGACACGGCGACGATTCGTACAGTCGGCCGCCGCTGCAGCCGGGCTGGCGCTGACCGCGGGACCACTGACGACACTCGCGAAACCTTCGAGCCCGCGCACCGGAGCGCTCGTCAGCGACCCGAACGGGATCGTTGACCTGCCGCCCGGCTTCAACTACCGCGTCGTCGCCGACCTCGACACGGTCTATTCCGATGGCACTCCCCGGCCGGGCGCCGCAGACGGCATGGGCGCCTTTCCCGGGCCGAACAACACGACACTGCTCTGCGTGAACCATGAGAACCGCAACACGACCTCGCGCCCCGTGCCGGCTGTCGCTGGCGACTACAACCCGGCCGAGCGCGGCGGCACGTCGGTCATGCTGGTCGGCCCGAACCGCCAGTTGCAGCAGGCCTGGCCGAGCAGCTCGGGAACGATCCGCAACTGCGCCGGAGGAGTGACGTCGTGGGGCACCTGGATCACCTGCGAGGAGACCGAGGCGATCAGCGGCGACTACTCGCACGGCTGGACCTTCGAGGTCGATCCGTACGCCCCGCTGGACGGCGGCACGCCGCGACAGGTCCGGCTCGACACGCTTGGCCGCTTCTACAAGGAGGCCGCGGCGGTCGATCCGAACACCCGCGTCATCTACCAGACCGAAGACCTCGCCGACGGGTTCTTCTACCGGTTCGTGCCCGCGCCGGGTGTCTGGCCGGACGGCTTCGGCGAGTACGCGACGGCGGAGGGCGTCCTGCAGGCCCTCGTCGTCCCTGGCCTGCCCAGCGGCGACGCGGCACCCCCCGGCACGTCCTACACGCCGATCTGGGCCGACGTGCCGGACCCGGACGGCATCCCGGTCCTCGTCCGCAAGCAGGCCTACACCGACGGCTCCGGCGCGGCCGTCCAGCCGACGCGCTTCTACCGCGGCGAGGGCGCCTGGTGGAGCACGCGCGAGCAGGCCGTCTACTTCGACGCCACCGGCGGCGGCACGAGCGGGCATTGGGGCCAGGTCTGGCGCTACGCCCCGGCATCGAACACGCTGACGCTCGTCTACACCAGCCATGATCGGGACGTGCTGGAGATGCCGGACAACCTGCTCGTCCTGCCGTGGGGCGATGTCCTGCTGTGCGAGGACGGCGGCGGCGACAACTACCTCCGCATCCTGACGCAGCGCGGCGAGATCGTCGATCTTGCCCGCAACAGTCTGGCCGAATTCGCCGGGGCCTGCTTCACGACCAGTCCGGACACCCTCTACGTCAACATCCAGGGCGATAGCATCACCCTGGCCATTCGCGGTCCCTGGCCGGCCCTCCGCGGCTAGCCACGCGACGCGCACACGACGACGGGCCGGGACGACGATGTCCCGGCTCGTTGTCATCCTCACGCGGGGTTACCCGCGCCTGCGCACACTATCGACCGAGCTGTCGCAGCCTTGCCAGCGCTCCTGAACGCCCGTCGATCCCGTCGGCTATGGCTGATACGTCGCCACGATCATGCCGTAGTACGTCGGCGCCTCGTAGGAGAGGACGTCCACCGTCATCGGGACGACCTGCTTCGCGCCCTCGAGCATCAGCAATTGCCAGAGGCCGTCGATCGATGCATTGCGGACGAAGGTCTCGTCGAGGTCGATCAGCGACATAATGTCGTTGTCGCGGATCGCCTGCAGGACCTGAGCGTCCATCCGCGCGGCGTCAGGATGGAAGCCGCCCGGCCCCTGGGCGCTGTGGGTGTGCGACCAGTCGCACGAGGCGATGAATGCCACCCGCCGCGGGTCGGCCTCGGCCGCGTTGGCGACCGCCCTGCCGAACTCGACGTTGACCCCGCGCGGCAGCGAGAGCGATGGGTTGACGACGACCGCCGCCGGCCCGCTCGTCTCCGGAACCGGGCCGAAGAAATCGGCCAGAACGTGGCCGGAGCCGGCCTGGTCGTGGTCGTGGCCGGCGAACCAGAGCGGAGTCATCAGCCCCCAGTCGAGCGGCAGGACTGCCGAGAGCGGGTCGGAGACAGCATAGCCGACGTCGGCAACCGGTACCCCGTGTTCACGGGCGCGGGCGGCGATCGCGTCGCGTAGCGCCAGGTCGAACGGGATATTCATCTCGACCGTCCGGCCCTGGTAGTGCATCGTCCCGGCGCCACGGCCGCAGGCGGCCAGCATAATCGCATCGCGGACCCAGATGTTATGCGGCCCGGCGATGACGACGACGTCCGGCCGCGCCGCCTTGAAGCGGCGCGACACCTCGAACATCGCCTCGCGCGTGGCCAGCGCGCCGTCGGCGTCGTCGCTGATCGCCGGAATGAGCGGGAAGCCGTGCGGCATGACCGCGGCGATCACGAGCGGCATCAGGCGCCTCCCTCCGGCGCGTAGGTCGCGACGATCATTCCGTAGTAGGTCGGCGCCTCATAGGACAGGAACGTGCCCTTCAGCGGGGCGACCTGCTTGACCCCTTCGAGCATCAGGAGTTGCCAGAGGCCGTCGATCGCGGCGTTGGAGATCGTCTCGTCGTCCAGCTTCAGCAGGCCAGGGATGTCGTCGTCCTTGATTGCCTGGACGACCGCATCGTCCACCCGTTTCGCGTCGGGGTGGTAGCCGTTCGGGTGGTTGGCGTCGTGGCGGTGGGCCCAGTCGCAGGAGGCGATGAAGGCGATCCGGCGCTCGTCGGCCTGCGCCGCCTCGGCGACGGCCCGGCCGAAGGCGATGTTCGTCTCCTTCGGCAGCAGCCGCGAGGGTTGGACGACGACGGTAGCCGGCCCCTGGTCCTCCGGCAGTCCGTCGAACAGCGAGGCGAGGACGTGCCCCTTGCCTTCGAGATCGCGGTCCTGGCCGGCGAACCAGAGCGGGGTCATCGTGCCCCAGTCCATCGGCATGATGCTCTGGTTGCGATTCGAGCCGCCGTAGCCGACCTGAACGACCGGCACATTCGCAGCCCGCGCCCGCTCGACGATCGCGTCGGCCAGCGTCAGGTCGAACGGCACGTTCATCTCGAGCTTGCGGTCGCCCAGCACCATCGTTCCGGCGCCCCGTGCGCAGTCGGCGATCGAGATGAAGCCGTTGACCCGAAAGCCATGCGGCGTGGCGATGACGACGACGTCCGGCTTCGCGGCGGCGAAGTCGCGCTGCATCTGCTGCATCGACGCTCGGGTCTTCAGCCCACCCTCGGCGTCCTCGCTCAGCTCCGGGATGATCGGGAACCCATGTGGCGCGACAGCGCCAACGACGATCGGCATCTGGTCCTCCTCTTCGTTACTCAACGACGACGTGGTGGCGCCATGGCCCAAAGGGCTCCCCGCGCCGGACAGACCGAGGTCCGTCCCTACGCAAGCCTTCCGCGCCCCGCGTCCCAACACTCACAACAGCGTCACCCCGTTGATCGTAATGTGAAACTCGCAGGAGAGGAACTCGGCGGCGCGGTTGCTCATCAGCATGCGCGGCAGGAAGATCTCGAAGTAGTGCATCACCTGGGCGACCGAGGTGTCGATCGACAGCTCCAGCGTGATCGTCTTGTTCAGCTCGTCCACCCGCAGAAACGACGATTCGGCGGCGTAGTTGACCCGGTCGTGCTGGTCGAAGGTATTGGGGTCCGGGTTGCGGACGCGCGAGCGGTGGACGTCCGACTTGTCGGCCAGGATCAGCGCCGCGCCGACCGGATGGACCGCCTCGCCGAGCCGGCCGGAGTCGTCGCCGTGGCTGCCGATCGCGCCCATGATGATCGCCACGTCGGACGGCGGCATGCCCATCCGGCTGAGCACATCGCGGGCGAGCATCGCGCCGGTGTAGGCATGGTCGTAGCGGCTGATAACGTTGCCGACGTCATGGAGGTAACCGGCGATCGAGGCTAGCTCCTGGTACTCCCTATCGTAGCCCAGATGGCGCAGCACGTTGCGAGCGATCTTCGAGACGAGCGTGACGTGGCGGACGCCGTGCTCGGTGTAGCCCAGAACACCGAGATTCTCGTTGGCGCGCTCGATCAGCGCCACGACCTCGGGGTCGTTGCGGACGCTATCGAAGGTGACGATGTCCGGCGCGGGGTCGGGCGACGGGGCCAGATCGGGCCGGATTGGCCGGTCACTCTGCCGGGCGACGTTCGCCAGCGATTCGGACATCCCCGGGTCAGCGGTCACGACACGATCCTTCCATGCATAGGACAACGCCCATCAGGAATCGTACCGCGCCGTCCTACCAGGGCCAGCGCTCCCATGCGCGCACCTCGTCGCGCGGGTTGCGGACGCGCTCGCGCAGCTCGCGCTCGCGGGTGCGTTCGTCGAGGTCCGCCAACCGGCCGGGATGACCGACACCAACCAGAGCCAGCACCCGGACGTCGGACGGGATCCCGAGCGCGGCGCGGACGATTCCCTCGTCGAACCCGCCGACCGAGTGAGCGTGGAGGCCCATCGCGAACGCCTGGAGGAGCAGATTCTCGATGCCGAGGCCGGCGTCGAGCAGGTAGTACTCCTTGCCCTCGACGATCTGGGCATCCTCCGGTCGCCCGCAGACGGCGATCAGCACCGGCGCCGCGCGCAAGTAGGCGTTGCCGCGCGTCAGCGCCTCGTGAACGGCGGCAAGCGTCTCCGGCCGGCTGACGACGACGTAGCGGGTCGGCTGGCGGTTGCCGTAGGAGGGCGCCCAGCGCGCCGCCTCCAGCAGCGTCTCGACGACCTCGGTGTCGAGCGGCGTCGTCGCGAACCGGCGGCTGCTGTAGCGCTCGGCAATCGGCCCGAGCAGCGGGAGGGTCCCGTCACCCGGGTTCACCGGACCGCCCCGATCGCAACTGGAAGCATCCTGCACCCGCCCCTCGGCCGCGCCACCGCCTGGCGGCCGTCCGAGCAGGATAGTCCTGGCCGCTGCCGCCGTCAAACGTCCCGAGACTATCGCGAAGACGGGGTCACGGCTACACTGGAGTCAACGTCATCACCACTGCCGATACGACCGACTGGAGGGGATTCATGCGCTGGGTTCTCCCGGCTCGGATGGGCGCGCTGGCAATCGCAGCTATTCTGGCGGGAACCTTCGCGGCCTGCGGCGGGTCGGGGGCCGATCCGACGGCGACGCCCGCGGCCCTGGCCCATTCGGCGGCGGGGACCTTCTTGCCCTCCTCGGGCTTGACCTTCGCGATCTCGACCTGGCCGCCCTGGGCGGTGACGCGCATCGATTCCGCGCCGATCTCCGTGATCTCGCCGATCTTGCCTTTCACGGCGCCGAAGGTGCGCACGAGGTGCTTGCGCGAGCCGAAGAGCTGCAGCTTCTTCCCCGCGATCGTGGTCCATGCGCCC
>DAOKZM010000148.1:0-7607 GCA_035325665.1 Thermomicrobiales bacterium
CCCCTGATACCTTCGACGCCCACACCGCCGGCCCGCCCCTCGCCACCTCCGAAGTGACCGTCACCGTCGCCCCAGACTCCGCTCCGATGATCTCCCAATCCGCCACCCCGATCATCGACGCTCGCGGCCTCGTGAAGCGCTACGGGACGCTCGCCGCCGTCGACGGGGTTGACCTGCAGGTGCGAGAGCACGAGATCTTCGGCATCCTCGGCCCGAACGGCGCCGGCAAGACCACGACCCTTGAGATCATCGAGGGGCTGCGCGAGCCGGACGCTGGCGTGATCACCATCGCCGGGATCGACGTCGTTGCCAATCCGGCGGCGGTCAAGCGGGTGATCGGCGTTCAGCTCCAGACGACGGCGATGTTCGACCGCCTGAGCGCCCGCGAGCTGATCCGGCTCTTCGCCGCGCTCTCCGACGGCGACGCGTCGCGCCAACGGGCGGACGAGCTCATCGCGCTCGTCTCGCTTCAGGAGAAGGCGGACAGCTACGCCAACCAGCTCTCCGGCGGACAGCGCCAGCGGCTGTCGATCGCCCTGGCCCTGGTCAACGACCCCGCCGTCGTCTTCCTCGACGAACCGACGACCGGCCTCGACCCTCAGGCGCGGCGCAACCTCTGGGACCTCATCAGTGACCTGCGTGCGAGCGGGAAGACCGTCGTCCTGACGACGCACTACATGGAGGAAGCGGACGTCCTGTGCGACCGGGTGGCGGTGATGGACCACGGGCAGATCATCGCCTGCGACACGCCGCTTAATCTAATCCAGTCGCTCGACGTCGTCGCCACGATTCAGGCGCGACTGAGCCGGCCGATGGACCCCGCGACGATCGGCGAGCTGCCCGGCGCGTTCGAGGTGACGACGCAGGGCGATCAGCTCGCGGTCAAGACCAACGACGTACAGCAGACGCTCGGCGGTCTGCTACAGCGCGCCGCCGAGCTCGACTTTCGGCTGGATAACCTGGCGACGACGCAGGCAACCCTCGAAGACGTCTTCCTCACCCTGACCGGACGGAGCCTCCGCGAGTGACCGCATTCCTACAGATGGTGCTGGCGAACCTCAAGATGACGGCGCGCAACCGCGTCGCGCTGTTCTGGAACCTGGCCTTCCCGCTCATCTTCATTCTGCTGTTCGGCTTCCTGTTCTCCGGCGACGACGTCACGATCGACGTCGGGGTCGTCGGCGCCAACCAGTCGCCGGTCGCTACCTCCGTCGTCGATGCGATGAAGGCAACTGAGGGGTTCGAGGTTCACGTCGGCGACGAGCAGGCGGAGTTGGAGAAGCTGCGCGACGGCGACCGCTCGGTGGTGATCGTCTTCGGGGCGCCGGTTGCTGGGCAGCAGATGCCGACCGACGTCTACTGGGATTCGTCGAACCCGCAGACCGGACAGGTAGCCCTGAACGCCGTCCAGAGCTTCCTCGCCCAGGCCGGCGCGCCACCCGAGTCGACGCGGCCGATCGCGGTGACCGTCCACTCGGTCGATTCGTCGGGGCTGTCGTACATCGACTTTCTGGTGCCCGGGATCCTGGCGATGACGATCATGAACTCGGGAATGCTCGGGCTGTCCTCGGCGTTCGTGTCCTACCGGGAGCGCGGGATCCTGCGGCGGATCAAGGCGACGCCATTCCCGCTGTCGTCATTCATCGCCGCCCAGATCGTCACCCAGCTGCTCATCGCAGTGGTGCAGGCTATCGTCCTCGTCGCGGTCGGAATCCTGGCAGTCGGCCTGGAGATCAACGGCAACCTCGTCTATGCGCTGGTCATCGTCATCATCGGGTCGCTGGCGTTTCTCTCGCTCGGCTTCGTCATCTGCTCGTTTGCCCGCAATCAGGAGACGGCCGACTCGCTATCGAACGCGATCACCTTTCCGATGCTGTTCCTCGGCGGCGTCTTCTTTCCGACTGATGCGGCGCCGGCCGTGCTTCAACCGATCATCCGTCTCCTGCCGCTGCGCTACCTCGCTGACGCGCTGCGGAGCGTAATGGTCAAGGATGGCGCCCTGACCGCGCAATGGCTGAACATCGGCGTCCTGCTCCTGACCGCCGCGGTCGGGTTCGCGCTGACAGTGAGGCTGTTCCGCTGGGAGTCGAACGCCGTTTGAGCGCCGCTACGACCCTCCGACGCGGCTACCGGATTCGTGCCGAATTGTCACGATATCCGCGTTCGTTCGTGGTATCCTCCCCGACTCACGCGTCCTGGTGAGACGCGCTAAGGCGTAGCACGATGGGAAGGCGTGAAAGTACGCCCTAGCCCGCGTGACCGTCCGGTCGCGTCATCCTGTGACAATGTGGCAAACCTTGACTCTGGCCATGAAGCGTATGTACGCTATGTACGTACGGTCGAGTGGCTGGACATTCGAAGCGAGCCGAATGGGTGGGTATCGAATGACGAATCTTAGAAACAAGCTGGCGGCGGGGGTGTTGGCGGGCTCGCTGGCCACTGGGCTGGTCGCGCCTGTCGCCGCCAGCGAGAGCTACGTCGTCTACGACGGCGACACCCTGAGCCACATCGCCGTTCGATATGGGATGACGGTACGCGAGCTCGCGCTGCTGAATGGGATTGATGACCCGGACCTGATCTTCCCGGGCCAGGAGATCGTCCTGGCGTCGGCGGGCACTGGTGTCTCCTCTTCGACGACGGAAACCGCGCCGGCCGATGCTTCGACGCCGGACACTGCCCCGAGTGACGAGGACGTTATGCAGGGCGGGCCCGGCGAGCTGCCGCCGTACTTCCCGAGTTGGCAGGTCCGCGAGCTGCTGATCGATGCCGCGCACCGCTACGGATGGGACCCGAACCTGATCATGGCCCAGGCGTGGCAGGAGAGCTACTGGCGGCAGGACGAGATCTCCTGGACGGGCGCCATCGGCGTCATGCAGGTGATGCCGGCGACGGGGGCCGAGATGGAATCCTGGTACTTCGGCCACGATATGAACATCTTCTACAGCGCATACGACAACATCGAGATGGGCGTCGCCTACCTGTCGGTGCTGTACGAGGAGACCGGCTCGGTCGAGCTGGCGCTGGCGAGCTACTACCAAGGGTGGGCAAGCGTCCAGCGCGACGGGTTCTTCACCGACACCCACGAGTACGTCGACCGGATCTTCATGTTCCAGCAGAAGTTCGCCAGCGGCGAGCTGCCGTAGGCGCGGCACTGACGCGGGATCGTACCGGCGGGCGGCCAGCCGGCCGCCCGTCGGCCTTCCTGCCGAATGACCTCGCTACCGTGGAGCCTGTCGTCCAGAAAGCGCGAGCGCTCCGCCGCACACCGATCGCTGGCGCTCGTCCATCGAGAGCCAGGCCGCGGCTACTGCCATCGAGAACAGATCGAGTGACGCGTCGAGCGTCGCCTCCAGCCGTTCGCCGGCCAGCCCGAGCGCGGCCCGCTGCGCCGCCATCCAGGGCTCGCCCATTCGATCGGCCACACGTTCCCAGAGCCCGTTCTCGGTTTCGTAGAGCATCCGCAGGTGAACGCTGAGCCGCGGGGCAAGCGCGAGCGCCAGGACTGACCTTTGGACCGCCGCCGTGGCGAGGTCGCCCGCGCGACGGGCGGCCTCGAGCTTGTGCACCTCCTCGGCGTAGCCGGTGATCTCCTCCGCGACCCAGGAGTCCAGCCGCGCGTCTCCGATGACCGACCAGTCCCACGCGAGCGCCTCGCGCCGGATCCCGTCCGCGACACCGTCCGGGTCGGCGACGATGAACGCCCGGCGCCAGCCCGGCACGACCGCCCCGACCGCTCCGGGGTCGTCGAAGTCCGATCGGATCTCGCCCAGCTCGCGCCACGAGACGGACACCAGCCGGCCGGCAACGACCGACAGTCGATAGTGCGGACCGCGACCGACGACGTACAGGTCGATGTCGGACTCCGGCGATGGGCTGGGACCCGTTTGGCTGCCGCTCAGGACGACCGCCAGCGCGCCGTCGTTCATGGCGTCGCGAGCGACATCGAGCGCCGCCGCGCGGACGCCCGGATCGATCGCAGCGAGGCTCGTAGGGTGGCAATCGCCAGGCGGCGCGCCGCTCACGGCAGGCGCCGGTCGATCTGGTCGAGGTCGTCCGGGCAGGTCTGAAAGCCGGCGCGCTCAGCCGCGGTTTTGGCGGCGCGGTCAGTGCTGACGAATAGCACCCGCCCCGGCTCGACCCCGGTCAACGCGGTCGCACGGTCGAATGGCCAGGCGTCGCCGGAACCAGGGATCCAGAGGTCGAACTGGTCGGCCAGTCCGACCCGATCGAGCGCGGCCGCCACGTCGGTGCTGTCGGAGATCGCGCCGCGATGCAGCCCGCGCCGAGCGATCTCGTCGATCGCGGCGACGATGCGCTGGTCGTCGAGAGAGCCCGCGTCGAACAGGACCAGCTCGACCATGCTGCACGGTTGAGACATTGCGTCCCCCTCTCAGTCACGTCCTTTCGATCATCGCATACAATCGCCCCGATCCGGTGACGACGAATGATGAGAGGAACGATGCGATGCCGACGCGTGCGCCTCGCCTGCAGCCCGGTGACACCATCGGCCTGGTCTCCCCATCGAGCCCGACCGCGCGTCCGAGCGATCACGAGCGCATTCGTCAATGGGCCGACGAGCAGGGCTTCCGCCTGAAGTTCTTCCCGCACGCCGCCGACCGAGCGATGTACCTCGCGGGGCGTGACGAGGACCGCGCGTCCGACCTGATGGCGGCCTTCGCCGATCCCGAGGTCGACGCGATACTGACGATCCGCGGCGGGTACGGCGGCTGGCGGGTCGTGCCGCACCTCGATTTCGAGGTGATCCGCGCGAACCCCAAGCTCTTCTGCGGCTACTCCGACACGACCGCGTTACACGTCGCCGTCGGCAGCGCCGCTGACCTCGTCACCTTCTACGGACCGGCAGCATCCTCCTTCATCGGCCGCGGACGATCCGACTATACACTTCGCAACTTCCTGCGCGCGCTGACCGAGCCGGAGCCGCTCGGCGCCATCGAGCGCGACCCCGACGATCCGTTCACCTGGGCGATCGCGCCCGGCGTCGTCGAAGGCCCGCTGCGCGGTGGCTGCCTCACGCTGCTGGCGCAGTCGCTCGGGACGCCGTGGGAGGTGGACTGGGACGGCTGCATCGTGTTCGCCGAGGATGTCGGCGAAGAACCGTACCGTATCGACGGCTACCTCACCCAGCTCAAGCTGGCCGGGAAGCTCGACAACATCGCCGGATTCGTCGTCGGCGAGCACGTGAACTGCGGTCCGCGTGAGTTTCGCCCATCGTACCCCTACGGGACGTATTCAGCCGAGGAGGTTTATCGACACTGCCTGGAGCCGCTTGGCGTGCCGGTGATGGTCGGTCTCCCCTGCGGTCATGGCAAACATCTCGCCACGCTGCCGTTGAGCGTACACGCCCGGCTGGACGCGGACAACCTGACGCTGGAGGTGCTTGAGGAGGCGACGGTCTGATCGATCATCGGGTGCTCGCTGTGAGATGTTCGAGCTCGCTGGATCGAAGCCATCTCCTGAATTACCCGGGCGACACGCGCCCCGCCCGCGATCTACGCGGGCGGGGCGCGCGAAATCTCGGCGTCACTACGCGGCCGCGGCGGTCGCCTGGCGTGGCGGCCGAGCTGCGATCACGATCTGGCGCCGGTGGTGGCCGGCGGTCACGAGTCGCTGGGCGCCGGTGCGCTCGTAGAGCTGCCAGGGGAGCTTGCTGAGCGCCGCGTCCAGCACGACCCGGAGCAGCAGCCGGTTCGAACGCACCGGGCCGGAGGCAACGTAGGCGAGCGCGCCGAAGCCCGGGATGGCCGCCAGCACGATCACCAGCGGGTTGTGGACGCTCAACGCCTGCCGCCAAGCGTGCCGGTCGATCCGTCGCATCGCCAGCCGGACCGTCGCCGAGCCGAGCGCCCAGCTGGTCCACGCGACGCGGGCTATGCTGCCGAGCGGGAAGCGCAGCGCGACCGTGATCGCGAGGTGCGCTCCGAGGTGCGGGACGACCGCCTGGAAGCGCGGCGTCTCGATCTCGGAGCGGAGCGAGGCGGCCTCGGTGTCGTCGATGCGTCCCTCGTCCACCCAGCGGTCGATCGCGGCGGTAAGCCACTCGCTGGCGCGCTCTTGGCCACGGGCGGCGAACGCTGTGAGTCGCGGCCGCCATTCTCGCGGCGAGAGGAGGACGGTCCAGAGCCGAGGCTCAGTTGCGTACCATCCAGCCGCGGCGCGCTCCGCCGCGTCCACGCGCGACTCGAGCTGCGCGAGCCAGTCGTCTCCCAGCCGCTCGCGGATCGTCTCCGCCTCGGCGGCCACGTAGCCGCGGGTAACGTCGAAGAAGACGGTGTCGAACATCGGCGTCTGCCGGGCGCCGAACGCCCTCCGCCAGGCGACCCGCGAGGCGAGCGGCGAGACGAGCCCGGACTCGAGGTCCACGATCATATAGCGGCCGTCCGGGGTCTCCAGTAGATTGTCGACGGCGCGCGGCTGGCGCGGGTCGATCTGCCAGGTCGGCAGGCCAGCGTCGTCGAAGCGGGATCGCAGGTCGCGAAGGAACGAGCGGGCCGCGTGCTCATCGCGCGGCTCGACGCCGTCGATTCGCTCGCTGACGAGCCCGAGCCGGTCGCCCTCGTTGGTGACAGTAACCAGCCGTGCCACGCGCGGCGCGCCGTACCAGTACTCGGTGAGCATCGCAGCGAGGTTGCGCCGCTCCTGCGCGGCGAGCGCGGCCGCGCGATTGCGCTCATACGGGAACGCAGCCTGGAAGGCCAGCCAGTAGAGCGCGCGGGGCATGATGCCAGGGTTGTAGATCTTCGTGACCGTCTCGTCGTCGAAGCGGACGGTGCTGGTCAGGGCGTGGGCATGAGCGCGCGTCTCGTCGTGGGGGACCTCCCCAGCACGGACGAGCGGCAGCCGCCCAACGGCGCTGTCGACTCGATGGTAGACGGCCGTCAACAGCACCAGCAGGAACCCGCCGAAGGCGTAGGCGCCCAGGACGTCGGTCGGCCAGTGCGCGCCCTCCCAGACCCGAGCGAAACCGACGGAGGCGATGATCGTCACCATGACCGAACGTAGCGCGATCCGCGCGACGCGGTTCCGGATCCGGCCGGCCACGACGAAGATCAGGCCGTAGAGCATGACCGCACCCATGACGTGCCCGCTGGGGAACGACGCGGCGTGGATATCCGGGACCGTCCGGGTGACGAGGTCCGGGTCCGGACGGGTGCGGCCGACAACGTATTCGCCGATAATGTGGTTGAGCAGCCCGCCGAAGGGCAGCGTCATCGCCGCCGCGGCGGCGACCCACCAGCGCGCGGCGACCAGCACGACCACGGTGAGCGCCCAGAGCGCGATCGCCCAGGTAGAGCTGGTGAGCGTGCTGACGACGGTGATGGCGTCTTCCAGATGTGGCGCATCGAAGCGCTGGACCTGGTTGATCGCCCAGATGTCGAGTCGCGAGTGCTCGTGAATGAGCGCGTCGGTGGTCAGCATTCCGGCCGCCGTCGCGAACGTCAGGGCGGCTGGGATGGTGTTACTGCCGCCGTGAGCGCCGTGCGTGGCCGCCGGCGTCACCTGTGGTGTGGCTCGTCGTTGAGCCGCCATCGAGGCCATGGACTACCCCCTCGTAACGTGGGCGCCGTGAGTGTCGTCGCAACGCTGCG
>DAOKZM010000149.1:0-7231 GCA_035325665.1 Thermomicrobiales bacterium
GATCGACGCTGCCGGTGTCGGCCAGCCAGTCACCGATCAGGCGACAATCCGCACTTGCGCGCGGGGTGGAGAGCCGATAGAGTGTACGTACACCCCGAGGCTTGATGACTTCGTGTCACGTCTTTACGGGTGGCTCGGGCGGGTGTACACTACATCTTGCGGTGGCATGGTCGATGCTCTACCAGATATGCCACCGCGAACGCGCCGCACGCCCGTGTGGTGGTTCCCGGGGAACATCCCGACGACGTGGCCGGCGGCGAGGTCTGGCGCGAGGCGGTGAAGTGTACGTACACTTCGCGCAGTCGGTATCCCCGAGGTGAGGTGGGTGTGGTTCCCGGTCGTCGTGCAGGCGAGGCGCGGCGCTAGTGTTGGCGCCCGATGCCGCGTTCGCCGGCGTTGTGCGCGCTGGTTGTGAGGAGATCGTCTATGGTGGCTGACCCGACTCGTCTGACCGGGGCTAACGCGGAGCCCCTGGCCCGCACGCAGAGCGCGGTCCGCCCGACCGCCCACGAGCGAAAGGGGGCCGGCCTGCGCGTCGAGCGCGTCTTCACGACCGCCGGCGCCGACCCCTACGACAGCGTCGAGTGGGCACGGCGCACCTCGCGCATCACCAACCCGGACGGCTCGGTCGTCTTCGAGATGAAGGACGCCGAGATCCCGGCCGGCTGGTCGCAGGTCGCGGCCGACATCATGGTGTCGAAGTCCTTCCGCAAGGCGGGGGTGCCGCAGAAGGACGCCGCCGGCAACCCGGTCCTCGGCGAGGACGGCGCGCCGGTGCTCGGGCCGGAGCGGTCGGCGAAGCAGGTGATCGACCGGCTGGCCGGCGCCTGGCGCTGGTGGGCCGAGCAGTACGGCTACTTCGCCTCCGAGGCGGACGCGGCGGCATTCGAGGACGAACTGCGTTACATGCTGGTGCGCCAGATGGCCGCGCCGAACTCGCCACAGTGGTTCAACACCGGACTCAACTGGGCCTACGGCATCACCGGCCCCGGCCAGGGCCACTTCTACGTCGACCCGCTCAGCGGCGAGCTGCGCGAGTCGAGCGACGCCTACTCGCGGCCGACCCCGCACGCCTGCTTCATCCAGTCGGTCGACGACGACCTCGTCTCCGAGGGCGGCATCTTCGATCTGGTCACCCGCGAGGCGCGCGTCTTCAAGTACGGCTCCGGCACCGGCTCGAACTTCTCGAAGCTGCGCGCCGAGGGCGAGCCGCTCTCCGGCGGCGGCACGTCGTCGGGGCTGATGAGCTTTCTGAAGGTGTTCGACCGCGCGGCCGGCGCGATCAAGTCGGGCGGCACGACCCGCCGGGCGGCCAAGATGGTCGTCCTCAACATGGACCACCCGGACATCGAGACGTTCATCAACTGGAAGGTCGAGGAGGAGCGCAAGGTCGCCGCGCTGATCGCGGCCGGCTACTCCAGCGACTTCAACGGCGACGCCTATGCGACCGTCTCCGGCCAGAACTCGAACAACTCGGTCCGCGTCACCTCCGAGTTCATGAAGGCGGTGCAGGACGACGCCGACTGGGACCTGACCTGGCGGACGAGCGGCAAGGTGGCGCGCACAGTCAAGGCGCGCGACCTATGGAAGCAGGTGGCCGAGGCGGCTTGGGCCTGCGCCGATCCGGGCGTGCAGTTCGACACGACGATCAACGACTGGCACACGAGCCTGGCCTCGGGCCGGATCAACGCGTCGAACCCGTGCTCCGAGTACATGTTCCTCGACGACACGGCCTGCAACCTGGCCTCGCTCAACCTGATGACCTTCTACGACGCTGAGACCAACACCTTCCGCATCGCAGACTACCTGCACGCGATCCGGCTGTGGACGATCGTGCTGGAGATCAGCGTGCTGATGGCGCAGTTCCCCAGTTCCGAGATCGCCCGGCTGTCGTACATCTTCCGCACCCTCGGCCTGGGCTATGCCAACCTCGGCTCGCTGCTGATGACGATGGGCCTGCCGTACGACTCCGAGGAGGGGCGCACGATTGCCGCGGCGCCCACCGCGATCATGACCGGCGAGTCCTACGCGACGTCGGCCGAGATGGCCCGCGAGCTCGGCCCGTTCCCCGGCTACGCCGAGAATCGCGAGCACATGCTGCGGGTGATCCGCAACCACCGCCGCGCTGCCTGGAACGCGCCGGCCGGCGACTACGAGTCGCTGTCGGTCCTGCCGGTGGCGATCAACCCGGAGTTCTGCCCGGACGACCTGCTGAAGGCCGCCCGCCATGCCTGGGACCGCGCCCTGCTGCTCGGCACCGAGCACGGCTTCCGCAACGCCCAGGCGACGCTGCTGGCGCCGACCGGCACGATCGGCCTCTTGATGGACTGCGACACGACCGGCGTCGAGCCGGACTTCGCGCTGGTGAAGTTCAAGAAGCTGGCCGGCGGCGGCTACTTCAAGATCGCCAACCAGTCGATCGCCCCGGCGCTGAAGAACCTCGGCTACGCGAAGGCGCAGATCGACGAGATCATGCGCTACGTCCTCGGCACGCTCTCGCTCGACGGCGCGCCGCACATCAACCGCGAGTCGCTGGCGGCCAAGGGGCTCAACGCCGACGACATCGCCAAGGTCGAGAAGGCGCTGCCGGGGGTGTTCGAGCTGCCGTTCGCCTTCAACGTCTGGACGCTGGGTGAGGACGCGCTGGGCCGGCTGGGGCTGACGAAGGAGCAGTGGTCGAAGCCGGGCTTCAACCTGCTGCGGGCGATTGGCTTCACGCAGCAGCAGATCGACGAGGCCAACGACGTGATCTGCGGCATGCAGACGGTTGAGGGCGCGCCGCACCTGAAGGACAAGCACCTGCCGATCTTTGACTGCGCCAACCGCTGCGGCAAGCACGGCCAGCGCTTCATCCACTACATAGGCCACGTCCGGATGATGGCCGCCGCCCAGCCGTTCCTCTCCGGCGCGATCTCGAAGACGATCAACATGCCGAACGAGGCGACGACCGGCGACATCGAGAACGCCTACCACGAGTCGTGGAAGCTCGGCATCAAGGCGATGGCGCTGTACCGCGACGGCTCGAAGCTCTCGCAACCGCTCTCCAGCAAGTCGGACAACAAGGCGGAGAAGGGCGCTGACACGGCAGCCGACGAGCAGAAGGCCGAGATCGCCCGATTGAAGGCGGAGCTTGCCGAGATGCGCAAGGTCGCCGGCCAGCTCGAGCCGGCCCAGGGCGGGACCCCGCGGACGGTGACGACCGGCTTCCGGCCGACGCGCCGGACGCTGCCGGCCAAGCGCGGCGGGTTCACCCAGGAGGCGCGCGTCGCCGGCCACAAGGTCTACCTGCGGACCGGCGAGTACGACGACGGGCAACTGGGCGAGATCTTCGTCGACCTCCACAAGGAGGGCGCGACGATGCGCTCGCTGATGAACTGCTTCGCGATCGCCGTCTCGAAGGGCCTGCAGTACGGTGTGCCGCTGCAGGAGTTCGTCGACACCTTCACGTTCACGCGCTTCGAGCCGCAGGGCATGGTCGACGGACATCCGAACATCAAGATGGCGACGAGCATCATCGACTACGTCTTCCGCGTGGTCGGGCTGGAGTACCTGCATCGGACCGACCTGGTCCAGGTGCCGCCGCAGGAGTCGGTGACGAACTTCGGCGAGATGCTGCCGCCGGAGGCGAAGTCGGCCCCCGCGCCGAAGGCCGAGGTCCCGGCGCAGGCCGCTCCCGCCCCGGCGCCGACGAACGGCGGCGCTCCGGCGGTTACGACCGCCAACGGCAAGGGCCACAAGAACGGCAGCCACGCCGCGCCGAAGGCCGAGGCCGAGCCGGTCGCCGCCGCGCCGCAGGCCAGCGTCGCCACCGAGGCCGCGCCAGCGTCGATGCTGGACGGCGGCGTCAGCCAGCAGCTGGCCGGCATGATGGGCGACGCGCCGTTCTGCGACGTCTGCGGCCACATCACCGTCCGCAACGGCGCCTGCTACAAGTGCCTCAACTGCGGGAACAGCCTCGGCTGCTCGTAGCGGGGTAGCGACTGACGACAGACGGCCCGGCCCTCGCGAGGGGACCGGGCCGCTGCGTTGTATCGACGGTAGGAGGATGACAGCGCCTTTGGAATTGCGTATCGCGATGCCAGAATCATGCCGGCCAGCCGAGGAGTACATCGTGAGCGAATTGCACCGTATTACCGTGAATCCCGAGCAGTGTGCCGGCCGTCCCTGTATCCGTGGACTTCGCGTGCGGGTAAAGGACATCCTCGAGATGCTAGCCGCAGGCGCGAGTCGCGAAGAGATTCTCGACGACTACCCGTACCTCGAGCCGGAGGACATTGTGGCAGCGCTGGAACATCCGGCTTAGAGCTTCTCCCATTCCTCGCGCGAGATCTTTCCCTGCTTGATCAAGCGGAGCAGTAGACCCGCGCTGATATCACCACGGTGCGGGTTGGGTATACGGAGTCGAACTCCCCGTCCCATCATGAACTGGTGATTACCGCCAGAGAAGGGACCCTCGAAGCCGAGTTCACGCAGCAGCACGACCAAACGGTCGCGCCTGATTGGCCCGACGGGAGGCGCTGCTAGACGGCCTGCACGGCGATCTCGACGCCGTCGATCGCAGGGATGGCTTCGTGTCGCGCGAGGCCAAGCGCGATCCATGCTTCGAGGACATCCTGGAGCTCGGCGTGCGCCTCGTCGAGCGTCGGAGCGTTGCTCCAGACGCCTGGCAGGTCGGGGATCTCGCAGTACCAGGTGTCGTCGTCAGGGAGCTGCTCGCACGCCATGTGGCGCATTGCAGCGGCGATGTAGTCGGTCAGCATCCGACAGCCTCTCCATGCATCGCTGTCATCATACTCTCGCTGACAATGCCGGGGCGTCAGCCGGCCCGGGAGCTGCCCGGGCCAGCCGTTCTTCGTTTCGCGGATGGTGGCGCTAGCGTCGGCCGGTCAGGCGGATAGTGGCCTGGGCGTCGGCGAACGAGCAGAAGAAGTTGCAGCTTTGTGCAAAGGCCGAGACCTCGGTCTTGCCGGCGGTCAACAGGCCGTTCTCGCCACTGACGACGGCGCTGAATGGCGTCGTGCCGTCGCAGTCGACGAACGTGCCGCCGAAGCCGTTGATGTACATGCGCCCGATACGCTGGCGCAACTGGACGAAGATGTCCACGCTCGCGGGCGCGGAGCAGGTAACCGTACCGCTGATCGTCGCCGTGCCGGTCTTCGGATCGACCGAGCTGGTCGGATCGAGGGTGAGAGTCAGATCGACCGGTGGCGGCGCTTCCTCGGCGGTCAGCACGAGCGTGCCCGGCGCGGTGCTGGCGTCGAGTGGTGTGACCATCAGGTAATAGGTGGCACCGGCCGAGGCGTAAAACCCGACCGAGGGAAGCCCGCAGTCGATGAAGTCGAGGTTCGCGGGGTCGGATGGGTCGCCGATGAGGACGTTGATTCCGGCGAGGAAGTTGCTCCCTTCGGTAGTCGCGGTGACGACCAGGTCAGCCGGGGCGGTGAACTCGTACCAGACGGTCGCGACGTCCGGGCCACCGCAGTAGACCGGGTCGGTGGGGTCGGAGGTCGCCTCGGTCATGTCGATCGTGTCGCTGTAGGGGAGCGAGGTGATGACGGTGCGATTGGCGAAGGCGTCGTTGGCCGGGGGCGCGGCGAGCGCCGCGGCCGGGGCGAGTGCGAGCAGCAGCGTGACCGCCGCGAGCGCGGTCAGGAATGTCCGTGTCATGGTAGGCCTCCTGGTGCGTCAGCGCAATGAAACATAGGAGGAGACGGGCCATCGGACAGTCAGGGGCGCCTGCTCATTCTCGCATAGGCGGATCCTGTCGTTCGATTGAGCACGAATCGGGGGCGGCGTCGGCTCGGATGCGGTCAATGATCCCTGGTAGCGTGATCGGGCTAACCAGGATAGGAGCATCGTAGAGTGTATTCGGCGGATGCGCAAGATGGCGACGAACGGGATCTCCACAGATAGGCTCACTTGCGCCTTGTGCAGAACATCACATAGCGGGCAGTCATGCGACAGTGACGTTGCGTCTCCGCCGTGTATCGCGGGATGCGGAACCGGTGGACACGATCTTGCGCTTCGTCAGCAGGCAATCCGGCGCGATGGCTATGCGCTGCTACGCCCCACGTTCCGAGTGTTGACAGACCGCGCCCAGCGTCGCGTCGGTGTCCGATAGAGATGAGTCCTTCGATGCCCCTCGATCAGCCCGCCGACGCCGTCGCGCTGCCAACGCAGCCGGCGCCGGACGACCGGCTGCCGATCCTGCCCGGCGAGCACGTCGTCCAGTTCTACGAGTCCGACCAGTACCTGATGGATGCCCTGACCCGCTACGTCGGTGGCGCGCTGCGCGGTGGCGAGGCTGCCGTGGTGGTCGCGACGCCGCCGCACCGCGAGTCTCTGGACGGGGGGCTCCGCGCGGGCGGCATCGACGTCGATGCCGCCCGCGCGGACGGCCGCTACCTGGCGCTCGACGCGCGGGAGACGCTGGCTGCGGTCATGGGAGAGGACGCGCCGGACCCGGAGGCGTTCGAGCGTGTTCTCGGCGAGGTCATTGCCGGGGCGTCGGGGCGCGCGCAGGGGATACTGCCGCGCTCGACGACGGCAGGGCGGCAGACGTCTTCGGCGAGATGGTCGCGCTGCTCGCCGAGGAGGGTCGACACGCGGCGAGCCTCGATCTGGAGGCGCTGTGGAACCGGCTCCAGCGCGAGCACTCGTTCGCGTTGCTCTGCGCCTGTTCGATGGAGCACACGGGCGGCGAGTCAGTCACCGAGCTTTTCCGCGAGATTCACGCCGCACACACGCGCGTCATCCCGGCCGAGAGCTACAGCGCGTTGCCGACCGACGACGACCGGCTGCGCGAGGTGGCGCTGCTGCAGCACAAGGCGCGCTGGTTGGAGGCGGAGATCGCCGAGCGGCGGCAGGTCGAGGAGCGGCTGCGGGTCGCGCTGGCGACCGAGCAGGCCGCGCGGCGCGAGGCAGAGTCGGCGGTGCGCCAGCGCGACGAGTTCATGCGCGCGGCCGCCCACGAGTTGAAGACGCCGCTGACCAGCCTCGGCGCGCGGGCGCAGCTGATGCTGCGCCAGATCCGGCGCGACGGGGAGATCGAGCAGGGGCGGACCATCCACGCGGTCGAGGTGATCAGCGACCAGGCCGGCAAGCTCGGCCGGCTGGTCAACCAGCTGCTGAACGTCACCCGGATCGAGGCGGGCCGGCTCACGATCGAGCCAACGGCGCCCGCCGTCGCCGCGCCCCGCCCCCAGACGGCCACCTCGGGGCCCGCAGCGGC
>DAOKZM010000149.1:7241-7600 GCA_035325665.1 Thermomicrobiales bacterium
GACGGTCGCCTGGGCGCGAGAGTCGGCCGACCCGCCCGGCATCGTCATGACGGCGCCGGACGCGCTCGCGGCATGGGTCGATCCGCTGCGGCTGGAGCAGGTGCTGGTGAACCTGCTCGACAACGCCGTCCGCCATGGCGATGGCGACCGGGCGATCGAGGTGTCGCTCTCGACGTCGGAGCCGGACGTCGTCGAGCTTGGCGTGCGTGACTTCGGCGCTGGGGTCGCGCCGGCCGAGCGGGAGCGCATCTTCGAGCGCTTCGCGCAGGCGGGCGACGCCGGTCATCGGAGCGGACTTGGCCTCGGCCTCTACGTCAGCCGCGAGATCGTCGAGATGCACGGCGGGGAAATCGCGGTCG
>DAOKZM010000150.1:0-2012 GCA_035325665.1 Thermomicrobiales bacterium
TCGACTGGGTCGTCTATGGCCATAGCCACCGGCCGATGATCGAGGAGCGCGACGGGCTGTGGATGGTGAACCCCGGGTCGCCGACGCAGCCGCGATGGGCGTCGCGGGCAACCTGGGGGGTTCTTCAGGTCGAGGATGAGATCCGGGCGCGGATCATCGATCTGTAGCAGCCAGCCCGGCGTAACCCCGGCGTTGCGCCGGAGGGTCGGGACAAGCACCCGGAAAAGGGTCGCCAGGCGGCCCGAATTGTCGTGCGCCCGTTGCATGAATCGCCATACAGGCACTATAATAGGCTGCGCTTCGCTGACGGCGCCGGGCCGTCTATTGGCCTGCCGACCGTTGGCAAATCTCACGCGCAGGGATGGTATATGGAACGTACCGATTTCGAGGGGTCCACCCCCGGTGTACAGGGTAGTGTGGATCTCAACCCCGAGAGCAGCAGCGACGACGCCGGCCGCGCGCTGATGGAGCAGCTCCTCGCTGATCCGACGCACGACTACCATACCTTGAAGTATGGAGACGTGCTCGAGGGCACGATCATGCACCTCGACCGCGACGAGATCCTCGTTGACATCGGATCGAAGTCCGAGGGTGTGATCCCGGCTCGCGAGTTCTCGACGTTGAACGAGGACGAGCGCACCGACCTGGCGGTCGGCGGCAACGTCCTCGTGTTCGTCGTCCAGCCAGAGAACCAGGAGGGCCACGCGGTTGTCTCGATCGACCGCGCGCGTCAGGAGAAGAGCTGGCGCATCCTCCAGGAGCAGTTCGAGGCCGGCGAGGTCATCGACGCCGAGGTCGTCAACTACAACAAGGGCGGTCTGCTAGTGAACCTCGATGGCGTGCGCGGCTTCGTGCCCGCCTCGCAGGTCACCGAGATCCGCGGCGGCGACGACGCCCAGAAGCAGGCCGACATGGCCCGTCTGATCGGCTCCAAGCTACAGCTCAAGATTATCGAGATCAACCGTCATCGCAACCGGCTGATCCTGTCGGAGCGCCAGGCGCTCCAGGAGCGGCGCGACGTTATGAAGGAGAAGCTGATTCAGGACCTCCGCGAGGGTGAGGTCCGGCGTGGCAAAGTCTCCAGCATCTGCGACTTCGGCGCGTTCGTTGATGTCGGCGGCGCCGACGGGCTGGTCCACCTATCTGAGCTTTCCTGGAGCCGTGTCCGTCATCCAAGCGAGGTGCTGCACATCGGTCAGGAGATCGACGTCTTCGTCCTGGGCATCAACGCCGAGGAGAAGAAGATCGCCCTGTCGATCAAGCGCACCCAGGCCGAGCCGTGGAGCCGCGTGGCCACGAAGTATGATGTCAACCAGCTTGTCATCGGAACGGTTACCCAACTGGCCAACTTCGGCGCGTTCGCGCGGATCGAGGACGGCATCGAGGGTCTGGTCCACGTGTCGGAGCTCTCCGACCAGCGCATCAGCCACCCTCGCCAGCTCGTCCACGAGGGGCAAGAGCTTCTCCTCCGGATTATCCGGATCGATCCGCAGCGGCGGAGGATGGGCCTGAGCCTCCGGCGCGCGCTGGAGGCGACCGACGAAGAGGTCAACGAGGCACTCGGTCCCGAGGCGGTCGAGCTCAAGCAGAAACTGATGGAGCTCGAAGTCGAGCCTGACGAGGACGGCGATCAAGAGCCAGCGCCGCGCGTCGACCGCGAGCAGCCGGTCGAGTCGGAGTCACGCGACGATTCATCTGATCAGCCGGTCGAGGTAGACGCGCTGGTGGACGAAGAAGAGCCGCAAACCGCGGCGGGGTTGGCGATGTCTCAGGCGCTGGCCGAGGCGGCCGCCGCTGATGAGTCCGCAAACAACGAAGGTGGCGACGATGCTGCCACCGACGCTGATGAATCCTCATCGAACGACGCAGGCGGCGAAGACACCGCCACCGATGGCAAACCCGGAGAAGAGCCGAGCTAGCGTCACGTCGGCTCCCGATTCGCCAGAACCCGCACCTCAGATCAGGATGCGACCGGCCCGATTCGGGCCGGTCGCATCTGACTTCCCGCCGGA
>DAOKZM010000150.1:2022-7578 GCA_035325665.1 Thermomicrobiales bacterium
AATCCCCGCCGTGCATGTTGGCGGGGGACTTGCAAGGTCCTGTTCCCAGCAGTAGGCTCGTGGTAGGCAACCACGCTATTGCGATCGGTGCCGCGGCGAGCGTCGGACACGGCGCTTCGATCGCGCCCGATCGTCGGAGACAATCACATGGCAGATAAGTTTGAGAAGTTCACTGAGCGCGCGCGCAAGGTCCTGACGTTGGCTCAGGAGGAGGCGCAGCGCTTTAATCACAACTACATCGGCACCGAGCACCTACTGCTGGGTCTGGTCCGTGAGGGCGACGGCGTTGCCGCTCGTGTTCTCAGCAACATGGGCGTCCAGCTGCCGAAGGTGCGCTCGGCGGTCGAGTTCATCATCGGCCGCGGCGAGTCGGTCATCATGGGCGAGATCGGCCTGACGCCGCGCGCCAAGAAGGTGATCGAACTCGCGGTCGACGAGGCGCGCCGGCTGAACCACCACTACATCGGCACCGAGCACCTGCTCCTCGGCCTCGTCCGCGAGGGCGAGGGTATCGCGGCGGGTGTGCTGGAGAGCCTGGGTGTGAACTTGGAGAAGGTCCGCGCCCAGGTGATGCAGGTGGTCAGCCAGAATGCCGGCTACCAGCAGTCCAAGCAGACGACGAAGACCCCATACCTTGACGCGCTCGGCTTCGACCTCACCGAGGCGGCGAGACAAACGAAGCTGGACCCGATCATCGGCCGCCAGAACGAGATCGAACGGGTGATGCAGATCCTCTCGCGCCGGACCAAGAACAACCCGGCGCTGATCGGCGAGCCCGGCGTCGGCAAGACGGCGATCGTCGAAGGCCTGGCGCAGCGGATCATCGGTGGCGACGTGCCCGAGCCGCTGCAGAACAAGCGCTTGGTCGCGCTGGACATCGGCGCGCTCGTGGCCGGCACGAAGTACCGTGGTGAGTTCGAGGAGCGTCTGAAGAAGATCGTCGGCGAGGTCAAGGAGACCGGCGCGATCCTCTTCATCGACGAGCTGCATACGCTCGTCGGAGCGGGCGCTGCCGAAGGCGCGGTAGACGCCGCGAACATCCTCAAGCCCGCGCTATCGCGCGGCGAGGTGCAGACGATCGGCGCGACGACGCTCGACGAGTACCGCAAGTACATCGAGCGCGACGCGGCGCTGGAGCGGCGCTTCCAGCCGATCCAGGTGCCGGAACCGACGACGGAGGAGACCGTCGCCATCCTGCACGGCATCCGTGAGCGCTACGAGGAGCACCACAAGCTCAAGATCACTGACGCCGCCCTCGAGGCGGCCGCCCAACTCGCGGCCCGCTACGTCACCGACCGCTTCATGCCGGACAAGGCGATCGACCTGATCGATGAGGCATCGTCGCGAGTCCGGATGTACCGCTCCGCCTCGCCGCCCTCTCTCAAGGAGGCGATGCGTGGGATGGAGAGCCTCCAGCGCGAGCTCGACGCCGCCGTCTCCGGGCAAGAGTTCGAACTGGCCGCTGAGTTGCGCGACCGCGAGCGCAAGCTGCGGATGCGCATCGCTGAGCTGGAGAAGGACTGGAAGGAAGAGCAAGGCAGCGAGAGCCCGGTCGTGTCCGAGGAGGATATCGCCCAGGTCGTCTCGATGTGGACCGGCATCCCGCTGACGCGGCTTGCCGCCGAGGAGTCCGAGCGGCTCCTCCACATGGAGTCGGCTCTGCACGAGCGGATCATTGGGCAGGACGAGGCGATCTCGACGATGGCCAAGGCCGTCCGTCGCGCCCGCGCCGGTCTGAAGGACCCGCGCCGGCCGATCGGCTCGTTCATCTTCCTGGGTCCGACCGGCGTCGGCAAGACGCTGCTCGCCCGTGCGTTGGCCGAGTTCATGTTCGGCTCGGACGACGCGCTGATCAAGATCGACATGAGCGAGTTCATGGAGCGGCACACCGTCTCGCGGCTGGTCGGCGCGCCTCCAGGCTACGTCGGCTACGAGGAGGGTGGCCAGCTGACCGAGGCAGTCCGCCGGAAGAGCTACTCGGTGATCCTGCTCGACGAGATCGAGAAGGCGCACCCCGAGGCGTTCAACATGCTGTTGCAGATCCTCGAGGACGGCAACCTGGCTGACGCCAAGGGCCGCCGCGTGGACTTCCGCAACACGATCATCATCATGACCTCCAACATCGGCGCCGAGCAGATCACGACCGACAAGCAGTTCGGTTTCGCGACCTCGGTCGACGAGGAGAAGAAGGCCCAGGCCGACTACGACCGGATGCGCGAGCGCGTGATGGAGCAGCTCAAGCGCACGTTCCGGCCGGAGTTCCTCAACCGCATCGACGGGGTGATCGTCTTCCACGCGTTGGCGACCGAGCAGATCCGCGAGATCGTCGAGCTCGAGCTGAAGCGCATCAAGACGCAGCTCGCGGAGGACGAGCTTCTCAAGATCGAACCCGCCCCGGAGTTCGCGGCCGTCTGACGCGGCGACTGACGACGCATAGCATCGAAGAGTACGGGGACGAGACCGTCCCCGTACTCGCTTGTGCGAGGGGATAGCCAGCAATGGCCAAGGCACGGACCAAGTACGTCTGCCAGCAGTGCGGGCTGGAGAGCGCTAGCTACTACGGCCGCTGTCCCGACTGCGGCGCCTGGGGCTCGCTCGTCGAGACGATCGAGGCGCGTCCGGCGGCAACGGCCTCGGCGCGCAGTGTGGCCCCGAGCGTGACGGCCGCACAACCCCAGCCGCTGTCGGCCGTACCGAGCGCCAATCTGAAGCGACGGCCGCTGCCGACCGAGGAGTTCTCGCGTGTGCTCGGCGGCGGGGTCGTCCCCGGATCGCTGGTTCTCGTTGGCGGCGACCCGGGGATCGGTAAGTCCACCCTGCTCCTCCAGGCCGCTGCCGAACTCTCGGCTGGCGGCGAAGCCGTGCTCTACGTCACTGCCGAGGAGTCGGCGCAGCAGGTGAAGCTACGCGCGGAGCGCGTCGGCGCCGGCATCGACCATCTCTATGTCCTCTCGGAGACGAACATCGACGACGTCATCGCCGCGGCCGAGCAGCTCGGCCCGGTCGTCGTGATCGTCGACTCGATCCAGACGGTGTTCACCCCCGAGATCAGCTCGGCGGCCGGCAGTGTGAGCCAGGTCCGGGAGTGCACGTCCCGGCTCGTCGCCTATGCGAAGCCGCGCGACGTAGCGATCTTCATCGTCGGTCACGTGACTAAGGAGGGATCGATCGCCGGGCCGCGGGTGCTGGAGCATATGGTTGACGCGGTCCTGTATCTGGAGGGTGACCGCTTTCATCAGTACCGTATCCTGCGGGCGGTCAAGAACCGCTTCGGCTCGACCGACGAGGTCGGCGTGTTTGAGATGGTCGAGCGTGGGATGCGTGAGGTCCGCAACCCGAGCGAGGCATTCTTGGAGGAGCGGCCCGGCAATGCGGCCGGCTCGACCGTCGTCGTCACGATGGAGGGCACACGGCCGATCCTCGTCGAGGTGCAGGGCCTGACGAGCGCCAGCGCGTTCGGCAACGCCCGGCGCACGGCCAACGGTGTTGATCTCAGCCGGATACAGATGCTCGTTGCGGTGCTCACCAAGCGAGTCGGTCTGTCGCTGGCCGACCAGGACGTCTTCGTCAATGTCGTCGGTGGCATGAAGCTGGGCGAGCCGGCGGCTGACCTGGGCGTGGCGCTGGCGATCGCGTCGAGCTACCGCGAGTCACGCGTGGACCCGCGGTTGGTGGCGATCGGCGAGGTTGGGTTGGCGGGCGAGCTCCGCTCGGTCAGCCAGCTCGAGCGCCGGCTGCAGGAGGCCACGAAGCTCGGCTTCAACAAGGCGGTGATCCCGGCCGCGCTCGGGCGCGGGCTTGTCCGACCGCCCGCTGGCCTGGAGCTGATCCGCGCCTCGACACTCGACGAGGCGATCGACCGGTCGATCGTCCGCTAATCAGCCTGACTTGACGCCAGCAACTCCAGCTCGTCGGCGATGCGTGCGGCGGCATCGCCGCGCGTCTGATTCCGCGCGGCGCCCGCCATCTTCGTCAATCGCGTTGGAGACTCGATCAGCGTGCGGACCTCCTGGATCAGCCGCTCGGGCGTCAGGTCGTCCTGCGGGATAACGATCGCGCCGCCGGCCTCGACAAGCTGGAGGGCGTTCTGTTGCTGCTCCTCGGCGCCGGGTAGCGGGACGAGGATCGACGGAATTCCGAGCGTCCCTAGCTCGTTCACCGTGCCCGCGCCGGCCCGCCCGACTACCAGGCTCGCGGCGGCATAGACGTCCCCGAGTTCGTCACCGACCATCTCGACGACCCGATAGCGCGATCGCAGCTCCTTGGGCAGATGGGCCGCCAGCTCGCGAAGGCGCCCGTAGTCGTGGTGGGCCGACGATGGTCCGCACTGGTGAATTGATTCGACATATCCCAGAAGTGAAGAAAGCGCGGCGCCAACGACCTGATTGATGACATGAGCCCCCTGCGCTCCGCCGGTGATGTAGACCAAAGGAAGAGTGCCCGAAAGCTCGAATCTGCGCAGCGCCTTGTCGCGACTGCCGCAAAGGACGGCGGGCCGGACTGGATTCCCGGTGACGACTACCCGGCCGCGCGAAGCGCCGACGAGGGCGCGAGAGCGCTCGAACGACAGAGCGACGACATCGGCGAAGCGGGCGTTGATCTTCGTCGCCAGGCCGATATGGGCGGTTTGCTCGTGGGTCAGTGTTGGGATCCGGCGCGCACGCGCCGCGACGACGGTCGGGACGCTGACAAACCCACCGGTGGCGAGCACGACGTCGGGCCGCCACCGGCCGAGGACGCTCCAGGCCTGCGCTACGCCAAGCGGGATCCGCGCGGCATCGATGGGCGTCTGGAGAGAGAGGTACCGGCGGAGCTTACCGGTCTGGATCGCGCGATACGCCGCGCCGACCCCGGCGGCGGCGTCACGCTCGAAACGGCTGCCCGAGCCAAGCCACAAGACGTCAACGGGCCGGCGCCGCTGGAGCTCCTGGACGACAGCGACCGCGGGCGAGATGTGTCCACCCGTGCCGCCTCCGGCGACGACCAGCCTCAGGGCGTCGTCCGAATGGCCGGTGGTAGACTCCGATGGCAACGGTATCCTCCGCTGTGGCTTCCTCAGTCGATCGTCACCCGGCCGCCTGCCGGGCTCGCGCCAAGGAGTGTTCCATCAAGCCGCCCGCGTCTCAAGCTGCCTCGGCCAGCATCATTCGCCCCGCCATCTTCGCGGCTGTCGCGGCCGCCATCGTTCTCGCCCTGGACCTGTTGTCGAAGCGGATTGTCCTCGATCGGCTGGGGCCGGAGGGCGATCACGACGTCGTGACCGTGATCCCCGGCGCGCTCCGGCTGATATTCGTCCGTAACACCGGCTCGGCGTTCGGTCTCTTCCAGGGCAGCTCGGAGATCATAAAGGTGCTGGCCGTCGTGGCGGTGACAATCCTCGGCATCTATTACGCACGGGCGGCCGCACGCGATGCCCTGCTGGCGGTCGCGCTCGGCCTTCAGATCGGCGGGGCATTCGGCAACATCATCGACCGCTTCCGCTATGGCTACGTGATCGACTGGATCGACCTGCCGCGGTTCCCGACCTTCAACCTGGCCGACACTGGAATCACGATC
>DAOKZM010000151.1:0-7511 GCA_035325665.1 Thermomicrobiales bacterium
AGTCCTGTACCAGTTCGGTGCCTCGTTGTCACTCATGAATAATCCGGGCTAGAACGAACGTTCGATGTACGTACGGAGGTGATGGTGGGTGAATGGCTACAGGTCGAGCCGACCGGTAATCGCGCCTGGCTGGCGATGCCGGAGAGCGAGGCCGGCCCCGGAGTGCTGGCGCTGCATGCCTGGTGGGGTCTGACGCCGGTCTTCACCGAGGTCTGCGACCGGCTGGCGGCGGAGGGCTTCGTCGCGCTGGCGCCGGGACTGTACCCTGATGGGGCGACGACCGACTCGATCGCCGAGGCCGAGAAGCTGGTCGAGGCGCACGACCGCGAGCCGGAGGTCGCCGAGGGGATCGTCCTCGCCTCGGAGTATCACCTGCGTCAGTTGCCAGCGGTGACGAGCGATCGGATCGGCGTCGTCGGCTTCTCGATGGGCGCCTGGTGGGCGCTGAGACTCTCCCAGCTGCGGCCGGACGACGTCGGCGCGGTCGTGGCGTTCTACGGCACGGGCGGTGGCGACTTCGGTCCGGCGCAAGCCGCCTACCAGGGCCACTTCGCCGAGCAGGACGACTTCGAGCCGCTGGAGGACATCCGCGCGCTGGAGGATTCGATCCGCACGGCCGGGCGCGAGGTCGAGTTCCACACCTACCCGAACACCGGCCACTGGTTCTTCGAGGCAAACCGGCCGGACGCCTACGCCGCCGCCGCGGCCGATCTGGCCTGGGAGCGAACGGTCTCCTTCCTGAAGACGCATCTTTCCTAAACGGGCCATCTCCCGGCCGTTCGCGACTCAGCACACGCATACCAAGGAGGGCGCCCGATGGATCTCCTCGACCGCATGTTGGGACACGACCGCTGGGCCACCGCGCTCTTTCTGGAGAAGAGCCGGGACCTGACCGACGAGCAGCTCGACCAGCCGTTCGACATCGGCCAGGGGACGCTGCGCGAGACGTTCGACCACATGATCTACGTCGTCGACTCCTGGACGCGGCAGATGGCTGGAGAGCCGACGCCGCCACCGCGGGAGGGACGGCCCTCGATCGCCGAGCTGATGGAGCGGCACGAGCGCAACTCCGCGTTCTTCGCCGACGTCGCCCGCCGGATGCAGGCCGACGGACGCCTGGACGAGACGTTCGTCGACCACTACGACTATTCGCAGTCGATCGGCGCGACGATCATCCACGTCGTGCTGCACAACGCGCAGCACCGTGCCGAGGCCCGACACATCCTCGAGCGCCTGGGGGTCGAGGATGTGTGGGAGGGTGATCCCCAGGAGTGGGAGCACGCCACCGGACGGATCTGACCGGCAAGGAGGGCCGCCGATGCCGGGCAAGCCGCTGACGATCGATGAGATCCTGACCCGGCTGCGCGAGGCGCCGCCGCGCATCGCCGCGCTGACCGATGGGTTGGAGCCAGCGCAGCTTCGGCTCCAGCCAGCCCCCAACGAGTGGTCCGCAAACGACGTGCTGGCCCATCTGCGCGCCTGCGCCGACGTCTGGGGTGGCTGCATCGCAACCATCATCGCCGAGGACCGCCCGACGATCCGGGCAATCGACCCGCGCACGTGGGTCGAGCGGACCGACTATCGCCAGCTCGAGTTCCAACCGTCGCTGGACGCGTTCGCCCGACAACGCGACAAGCTGCTCGCAAGCCTGGAGTCGCTGACGGACGACGGCTGGCCGCGGGCGGCGACGATGACCGGAGCCGGCCGGCCGATCGAGCGGACGGTTCAGTCCTTCGCCCAGCGACTCGCACGTCACGAACGGCCGCACATCCGCCAGATTGGGAAGATCGCCGAGGCGATGCGCGAGTAGCACTGCCGACCGCTACCGGCGCATCACACGACAGGAGGATCCATGACCACACGAGACGGATTGGTGAGGCGCATCCGCGACGAGCGCACGGTCTGGCACACGCTGCTGGACGAGATCGGCGAGGACCGAATGGAGGAGCCGGGCCCGATGGGCGACTGGACCTTCAAGGACCTCGCCACGCACCTGCTGGGCTGGCGACAGCGGACGATCGGCCGGATCGAGGCCGGGCCTGGTGGAAACCCGCCGATACCCTGGCCGGCGTCGCTGGAGACGGACGACGAGATCAACGCCTGGATCCACGAGCAGCACCGCGACCGGCCGCTCGCCGAGGTTCTCGCCGACGTAGACGACTCGTACGAGCGCCTCGCGCGCTTGATCGAGACGATGCCGGAGGCCGACGTCACGACCCCCGGGCGCTTCGACTGGATGGAGGGCCAGGCGCTCGTCGACGCGGATTTCTTCGGCCACCTCCACGAGGAGCACGAGCCGTCGATCCGCGACTGGCTCGCGACCCGGCCGGCGTGAGGATGGCGACGCGGCGATCGAGGCGCCCGAGGGAGATCGAATGACAGACGCCAACGAGCAGAGCCAGCCCGAGCCGCCGATCGCGGGCGACGAGGCCGCGATGCTGCTCGGCTACCTCGAACGCCAGCGGGCCACCTTCGCCTGGAAGACCGCCGGCCTGGACGAGGCCGGCCTGAGGGCGACGCTCGGCGATTCACCGATGACGCTGGGCGGGATGCTCAAGCACCTCGCCCGCTTTGAGGACGACATGTCCGCCGAATGGATCGGCGGGCGCGGCCAGATCCCGCCGTGGGATGCCGTCGATTGGGACGCCGACCACGCCTGGGACTGGCGCACCGCCGCCGGGGATTCGCCGGAGGAGCTCTACACGCTCTGGCGCGGCGCCGTGGCCCGCTCGCGCGTCCTGATCGCCGGGGCGCTGGCGGAGGGCAGCCCGGAGCGGCCGGCGCCCGGCGTGACCGACGAGCAGGGCAAGTCGCCCAATCTGCGCTACGTGCTCCTCAACATGATCGAGGAGTACGCGCGGCACAACGGCCACGCCGACCTCATCCGCGAATCCATCGACGGGCTGGTCGGGCACGACCCGCCGAGAGCGCCGTCGTGACGGCCGGACTGGAGGGGAATCGAGACGTGCCCGAGACGAGGCTCACGACACGAGGACTCAACCGCGCGGCGCTCGGCCGGCAGATGCTGCTGAGCCGAGAGCCGCTGGACATCGCCAACGCGACCGCCCGGATCGTCGGGCTGCAGGCGCAGGAGCCGGCCTCGCCGTACCTCGCGCTCTGGAACCGGGTCGAGGGCTTCGACCCGGCCACGCTGGACGCCGCCTTCGCCGACGGCATGATCGTCAAGTCGAACGCGGTCCGGATGACGCTGCACGCCACGATCGCCGACGACTACCCAACCTTCCGCGAGGCAACCGAGCCGTCGATCCGCGCCGCCAGGCTGCACGACCGGCGCTTCGCCGCGAGCGGGCTGACCCCGGAGGACGCCGACGCGCTGGCGCCGGAGATCGTCTCCGCCGCGGTCCAGCTGCTCCCGGCCGACGAGCTGCGCGCCTGGCTGGACGACCGGCTGGGGACGGCGGCGCACCCCGGCGCGTGGTGGGGGTTGCGACAGTACGCGCCGCTGCTGCGCGCGCCGACCGGCGAGGCGTGGTCGTTCGGCCAGCGGCTGGCCTACGTCGCGCCGCGCGCCATGCCGGTGCTGGCCGACCCCGAGGTGGCAGCCGAGTCGCTCAAGATGCTCGTCCTGCGCTACCTGGCCGGGTTCGGACCGGCCTCGGTCGCGGACGTCGCGCAGTTCGCGATGGTCCAGCGCGGCAGGGCAAGGGCGGCAATCCGAGCGCTGGCCAACGCCGTCGTCCGGCTGGAAGGCCCGGCTGGCGAGGAGCTGTTCGATATCCCGGACGGTGAGCTCCCCGACGAGGACGCCCCGGCGCCGCCCCGGCTGCTCGGCATGTGGGACAACCTGCTGCTGGCCTACGCCGTCCGCGACCGCGTCATCCCGCCGGGGTACCGCAAGCACGTCATCCGGGTGAACGGCGACACGCTGCCGACCCTGCTGGTGGACGGGTTCGTCGCCGGAGTCTGGCGCATGGCTGATGGCAGCATCGAGGCGACCGCGTTCCACCCCCTGCCGGACGATGTCTGGGATAGCCTCGCCGCCGAGGCCCGCTCGCTGATGACCCTTCTCGCCGGCCGCGATTCGGCACTCTATGGCCGCTACGGCCACTGGTGGACAAAGCTGCCCGGCGGCGAGGCGCGGCTGCTGCCGGGCGACTGAGTCAAAGCATTGCACGCAAACCTTTCGCAGAGGCAGACCTCGGCCTGTCTCTACGCACAATTGGTATGCAGACCTCTCCGCTGCATTCGACCGCTCAGGCGCGCGGGTCGATCGGCGTGAACCGGCCAAGGTGGGTCTCGACGATCTCACCCGCGTCCAGGCAGAGGTCCTCCCGGAAGCGGCGCGAGACGATCTGGACCCCCATCGGCAGGCCATCGACCGGCGTTGTCGGCACCGCCAGCCCCGGCAGGCCGAGGACGGGCAGCGCCAGTTGGAACCGCAACGCGTCCAGCCCCTCGGCCGCCCCGGCGGCGTCGCGGACGTCGAGCCCGACCGGCAACGCCACCTCGGAGCAGGCCGGCATGACAATCACCGGATACGTGTCCATGAACGCGTTCCAGGCGCGCAGCAGGACATCCCGCTCGGCCAGCGCGTCGAGATAGGTCGGCAGATCGGCGAGTCCCTTCAATTCGATCCAGGCCTCGATGAACGTGGCGATGCCGGGATCGCCGCTGTCCGCGAGGAGCGGGCGAATCGACATGTCCAGGTCGGGCAGGCCGATCGGGTGCCACAGCTCCGACACCCGCGCGAGCTCCGGCGGCGCGATCTCCTCGACCTGATAGCCCGCGGCGGCCAGGCAGCGGCCGGCCTCGCGGACGGCCGTGACCGCCGCCAGGTTGATGGCGATGCCCTCGGCCTCGGTCACCAGCGCCGCCCGGATCGGACGGGCCGGCGGGTCGCCAGCCAGCGGCGCCGGCGCCCACCAGGTGTCGCGATAGTCGGGCGCCGCCATCGCGGTCAGCGCCAGCCGGGCGTCGCGCACGCTGCGCGTCAGCGGTCCCTGGACGGACATCATCTGCGAGTTCATCCGCCGTGGGGCGGTAGCGCTCGGGTTGAACGCCGCCACCCGCCCGAGGCGGGGGCGCAGGCCGACGATGCCGTTGCAGTAGGCCGGCCAGCGCACCGATCCGCCGATATCGTTGCCCTGACGCGATCGATGCTCCCGCGCCGCCGCTGGAGCCGCCGCAGGTGACGCCAGGATCCCACGGGTTGAGCGTCAGACCGTGGAGCGCGTTGTCGGTCATCCCGCGCATCGAGAACGCGGGCGCGTTGGTCCGCCCGATGACGATCGCCCCGGCGCGGCGCAGGTTGCCAACCTGGGCGCTGTCCTCCGGCGCGATCAGGTCCTTCAGCTTCGGCACGCCGTTGTCCGTCGGCAGGCCGGCCTGGTCGGTGTTGATCTTCGTCGTGATCGGCAGGCCGTGGAGCGCGCCGAGCGGCTCACCGGCCAGCCGCGCCCGGTCGGCGGTGTCCGCCTCGGCGAGCGCCTGCTCGTGAAGCGCGGGAGGGACGACGGCGTTGATCCGTGGGTTCACGGCATCGAGCCGCCCCAGGTGCGCCATCACCGCCTCGCGGGCGGAGACCTTGCCGGCCTGGATCAGCCGCGCCAGCGCCACCGCGTCAAGTCGCCAGAGGTCGTCCGCCATCATGCCCTCCCATCATCGTCGTGGCGCCCCGAGCGCAGTCTAGCAGTGGTCGCGGTCGCCACGGTCAGACGCGCCAGCGGTCGTCGGCCGCGTACACGGAGCGCCCCTCGACGATCGTGCCGAGGACCTCCAGGCGCAGTAGGTCGTCGGGGTCGATCGCGGTCGGGTCCTGGGCGAGGATGGTGAGGTCGGCGTACTTGCCGGCCTCGATGCTGCCCTTCTTCCGCTCGCCATGCTCGGCGTAGGCGCTATCGAGCGTATAGCCCTTCAGCGCCTGCTCGATCGTCAGGGACTCCTCCGGCTGGCGTCCGCCTGGCGGGGCGCCGTCGAGCGCCTTGCGGGTGACCGCCTCGTAGAGGCCGACGCGCGGGTCGAGCGTCTCGACCGGCCAGTCGGTGCCGAGGCAGATGCGCGTGCCGAGCCGGACGAACGACTGCCAGGCGTAGGCGCCAGGCATTCGCTCGGGACCGACCCGCGACTCGACCCAGAGCAGATCGGTCACGGCGTGGCAGGGCTGCAGCGAGGCGATGATTCCCAGCTTGGCGAAGCGCGGCATGTCCTCCGGCGCGACGACCTGCTCGTGCTCGATCCGGTGCCGGTGGTCCGTCCAGTGGTATGCCGCGGCCGCGCGCTCGATGCTGTCGAGCGCCATCCGGCAGGCGGCGTCGCCGATGGCGTGCAGCGCGACCTGGATGTGGTGACGGTGGGCGCGCTCGACGATCGGGTCGAGCTCCTCCTGAGAGATGCGGAAGACGCCGGTGTTGCCGGGGTCGTCGGCGTAGGGCGCGAGCATCGCGGCGGTCCGCGAGCCGAGCGTGCCGTCGAGCGACAGCTTCAGCGCGCCGAGCCGCAGCCAGTCGTCGCCGAAGCCGGTCCGCGCGCCGATCGCGATCATCGGCTCGAGGAAGGGCTGGTCCACCTCCCAGCCGCGGACGAGCGTGCTCACCCGCAGGGATAGCTCGTCGCGCTCGCGGAACTCCTGGTAAAGGGCGATATCCTCGGCCGAGGCGTTGTCGTGGATGCCGGTGATGCCGTAGCGCGCCGCCTCGGCCAGACCGCGCCGCAGCGCCGCCGTCCGCGAGGCGTGGTCCGGCGCCGGCAGGAGCCGTTCGACCAGCTTCTTGGCCGTCTCCTGGAGGATACCGGTCGGCTCGCCGCGCTCGTCGCGGACGATCCGCCCGCCGTAGGGGTCGGGAGTGTCCGCGTCGATGCCGGCCAGGCGCAGCGCTGCCGAGTTCGCCCAGCCGACGTGACCGTCGGCGCGGCCGAGGTAGACCGGATTGTTCGGCGCGACGGCGTCGAGGTCGGCCGCCGTCGGCAGGGCCACGACGTCGGTGCGCTTGGTGTCGTCCCAGCCGCGGCCGGTGACCCATTCGCCGGCCGCGGCGGCCGCGACCTTCTCGGCCACCCGCCGCTGCATCTCGGCCATCGTCGTCATGCCGGCCAGCCGGACGCGTCCGAGCGCCTCGCTGCCCATGACGAAGTGCGTGTGGGCGTCGATCAGGCCGGGGATCATCGTCGCACCATCCAGGTCGAGCACCCGCCGCGCCACGCCGCGCAGGCCGGCCAGCTCGTCGTTCGTGCCGACGGTGACGATCCGCCCGTTCGCCACCGCGATCGCCTCAGCGGCCGGCTGTTCCGGGTTCATCGTCAGGATGCGTCCATTCGTAATGAGCAGGTCGATCATCGACAACCTCCAGCCCTCGTTCGTCGTCGCGGCCGTGCCCGCTACGCGCAGGATAGGCGAGCGGGCACCGCCGCGCGAGCGTCGCAACTGGCCAGTGGCAGGAGGGCAAGCAGCGATGCCGCCGGAAGCTGGCGAGTTCCGGCGGTCGCGCTGGCGGTTGGAGCCCCGCGGAAGGGGCAGGCCGGGGTCGGTTGGGCGAACTTCAGGCCGCGCGGGG
>DAOKZM010000152.1:0-7456 GCA_035325665.1 Thermomicrobiales bacterium
ACCGTGGCCGGGGTCGTTCTCGGGATGTCCGGGTGTGAGTCCTGCGTCGGTGAGCCGATCCCGTGCCTCCGGCCACTTCGCCTGGAACCCGGGCGACCCCTTACCGAGATCGTGCAGGCCGGCGAGGTAGGCGATCCAGGCTTCGGCTGCCGCCTCGTCCGGCAGGCCCAGCCCGTCAGTGATGCGCCGCCGCAGCGCGGGCGTCAGCACCTCGCGCCACATCGCCCGCGCGACGGCGGCGACGTCGAGCATGTGGCAAATCAGCGGATGCCAAGCATCCGGATCCTTCCCGCTGCGGTCAGTCTTCGCCCACAGGGCGAGGAGTGCAGGATTCGCTTTCATTTGATCCTCTCGCATGTGTCCGCAGCATAGCATCGTCCTCGCGAATCGAACATGTGTTGCTGCCGGTTCCACAATGTCCCATCGAAGTCTGATTCGACGATATGCGGCGATTGGGAAGACGTCGCTTCCCGTACATGGCATGGCCGGATCTTGGCGCGCCATGCAGCGCTAGTCCGACGGTGGGAACGTGTGGCGAGCGCACTTACCTACGATCGTGGGCTCGCCACACGCTCAGCCAGTGCCTATCGGCGAGTAAGCGGGATCCTGCGCGCCTGGTAGCGGACGCGGACCCGGCGGATGCGAGTGATCCGCATGAGTGCCTCCTCGTCGTCGCGCGAGGTTGATTTCGGGGCCTCCCAGGAATACGCTTGGGGAGGCTAAGGCCGCACGGAACCTGTCGTAGGATCGGTTCCGTGGTCGAGGGGGTTCGGCTCGGCTTCCAACCGCGGAACCCCCTCGCGAAATCACCGCTCCCGCGAGACAGACTAGTGGCGCTGCCGCCACCCATCGTTTTTCGACGTCAGAACGTAGCCTCCTGACGTCCCCCACTTGTGTGGGGACGATGCGTTTGTCCGGTCTGGCCGTAAGCCGGACCCCGGTACCCCGCCGCACCGGCAGGCGGGCAAGGAGAACACCCCCGCCGTGTTCCAAGCGCAAGGGTTCAGGCTTACAAATGTAGGTCCTCAGCGATCGCCGACGCTGCGGACGTCCAGCGCGTCGCGGAGGCCGTCGCCGAAGAGGTTGAGGCTGAGGACGGTGAAGCCGATCGCCAGGCCGGGGAAGACCGCCAGCCACCAGGCCTGCTGGATGAAGTTGCGGCTCTCGTTGAGCGCCTGGCCCCACGTCGGCGTCGCCGGGTTGACCCCCAGCCCCAGGAACGTCAGCCCCGTCTCGGTCAGGATGCCGAAGCCGACCGTCAGCGTCGCCTGGACGATGATCGGCGCGGCGACGTTGGGCAACAGGTGCCGTGCCATGATTCGTGGCGCGCTGACCCCGATCGCCCGCGCCGCCAGCGTGAAGTCCGCCTCGCGCAGGCTCAGCACCTGCCCGCGGACGATCCGCGCGAAGGCGACCATGTTCGCCAGCCCGATCGCCAGGACGATGTTCCTGGCCCCCGCGCCGTAGATGGCAACCATGCCCATCGCCAGGATGATCGCCGGGAAGGCCCAGATCAGGTCCACCGCCCGCATGACGATCATGTCGACCCAGCCCAAGTAGTAGCCGGCCAGGATGCCCAGCGTCACCCCAACGACCATCGACAGCAGCGCGCCGAGGATGCCGACCGTGAACGAGATGCGCGTCCCGATAATGACTCGGCTGAACAGATCGCGCCCGAACGAGTCGGTCCCCATCGGGTGGCTCAGGCTCGGCCCTTCGAGGAAGGTGAAGTCGTCGTTATCCGGGTCGTAGGGCGCCAGCGTCGGGCCGATCAGCGCGACGACGGCCAGCAGGGCGACGAAGATCAGGCCGAGGAAGGCCTTCTTCTCCGCCTTGATCCGGCGTCGGAACCGGTTGCTCTGTGTCTGGCGCTGCTCGGTCAGCGCCCGCCGGCCGTCGGCCGCCAGCGAGGCGGCGTTGGCGTCGGCGACGGCCGGCTGCTCGGTCGCGGGCTGTCTAGCCATAGCGAATCCTCGGATCCAGCACCGTATAGGCGATATCGACGATCAGGTTGGCCAGGACGAAGATCAGCGTGATCAGCAGGATCACGCCCTGGACGATCGGGTAATCCTTGTTGAAGATCGCCGAGGTCAGCAGCCGGCCGACCCCGCTGATCGAGAAGACCGTCTCGGTGATGACCAGCCCGCCCAGCAGGCCGGCCAGCGACAGCCCGGCGACGGTGACGACCGGGATCAGCGCCGTGCGCATCGCGTGGCCGAGGATCACCCGCCGCTCGCTCAGCCCCTTGGCCCGCGCCGTCCGGATGTAGTCGCTGCCCAGCACCTCCAGCAGCCCGGCGCGCATGAAGCGCATCAGGATCGCCGCCTCGCCGACCCCGGCGGCCAGCCCCGGCAGCAGCAGGTGCTCGAACCACGGCCACAGCCCGTCGGACGGCGAGACGTAGCCGACCGACGGCAGCCAGCCCAGCCTGACGGCGAAGATGAGGATGAACACGATGCCGAACCAGAAGGTCGGCAGGCTGATCCCGGCGAACGTCGCCGTGCTGGCGATGAAGTCGAACGCGCTGCCACGCTTGAGCGCCGCCAGCATCCCCGTCGGGATGGCGATGACGACCCCGATCAGGAAGCCCAGCGCGGTGATGCTCAGCGTCTTCGGCAACGCCCGCATGATCGCCCGCGTCACCGGCTCCTTGGTCGCGATCGAGGCGCCGAGGTCGCCCTGGAGGACGTTGCCCATCCAGGTGACGTACTGCCGGTAGAGCGGCTGATCGAGGCCGAGGTTCTTGCGCAGCTGCGCCGCGGCCTCGGGCGAGTACTCGCCGCTGAGCATGACCGACACCGGATCGCCCGGCACCAGCCGCAGCATGAAGAAGACGATCGTCGCGCAGCCCCAGATGATGAACAAGGCGTACAGCAGCCGCCGGATGATGTACCGTGTCACGCTGTCTCCCGGCTCCCGAGCGAGGGCCGGGGAGCGAGCGACGCGGTCGCGACGCGCTCCCCGGCCCGCTCGTGCTTACTTGTCCAGCCAGACCCCCTCCAGGTAGCGCATCTCAGGGATCTTGATGTACCCCTTGACGTGGTCGCGGTAGCCGACGAGGTCGTACTGGTGATAGAGGAAGGCGATCGGCGCCTCCTGCTGGGTCAGGCGCAGCAGGTCCTGAAACGCCTTGGCCCGCGTCGCCTGGTCCGACGTCGAACGCTCGAGGTCGAGGTATTTCTTGGCGTCGTCGTTGTTCCACTTGCCGGTGTTCCACGGCCCGTCGGGGTAGAAGAAGTTGAAATCGTTGTCGTCCGGGTCGGCGTCGACGACGCTGCCCTGGATAGCCCAGTCGTAGTCGCCAGCTTCCCAGCGGCTGTTGTAGACGGAGTCGTCCACCTTGTCGAGCTGGACGTCGAGGCCGATGTCCTGGAGCTGGTTGCGGATCTGCTGCTCGTTGCGGTCGTCGGCGGCGCCGGTGATCAGCTTGGGCTTGACGTCGGCGAGGCCGGCTTTCTCGGCCAGCGCCTTGGCCTCGTCCAGGTTGTAGTTCTGCGGCGCGTCGGCCATCTCGTCGTCGGGGATGTAGGCCCAGCCGAAGGCCGGCGCGATCGCGCCGTGGCTGGGTTGGGCGAGGCCGAAGCGCGCCTTGTCGACGAACTCCTGCTTGTCGATCGCCTTGGCCACCGCCAGCCGGGCGTCGATGCTGTCCCATGGCGGCCGGGTCGTGTTGAACTGCAGGCCGATCCAGTTGGTCCCCGGCGCCTGTTCGACCACGACCCCGTCGGCCCCGTCGAGCTGCTCGTAGCCCTGCGGTGGCGCCTCGTTGATCATGTCGATATCGCCGGCCGCCAGCGCGTTGGCCTGGCTGGCTGGCTCGGGGATGAACTTCACCACGATCTTGTCGAGGCACGGACGCCCGCCGTACCAATCCTCGAAGGCGACCATCTCGAAGCCGCCTTGCGGGTCCATCGTGTCAGGGACGAGCATGAACGGCCCGCTGCCGACCGGCTTGAGCAGGAACTCGTCCTCGCCGATCTCGTCGACTGCCCGCTTGGGGATTGGCGCCAGCGCCCGCCCCGGGCCGCGGCTGCAGGCGACGGCCAGGAAGGGACCGAACGGCTCGCTGAAGGTCAGCTCGAACGTCAGCTCGTCGACCGCCTTGGCATCGGTGATGTTCTTCAGCTTGTTGGCGTGCGGCGAGGCCAGCGCCTCGTCCTGGGTGCGATTGAAGGTGTAGACGAAGTCCTCCGCCTTGAGCGGGTCGCCGTTGTGGAAGGTGAGCCCGTCGCGCAGGTGGAAGGTGTAGGTCAGGCCGTCGTCGGAGATCTCCCAAGTCTCGGCCAGGTCGGGCTGGATGGCCAGCGCCTCGTCGAACTGAACGAGCGCCGAGGACAGGTTGGCGCTGAGCTGGCCGGCCACGCGCCCGACGCTGATCCGGGCCGGGTCGAGCTGCAGCAGCTGCTGGACGTTGAAGCCCAGTGTCAGCGTGCCGCCCGGCTTGCCCTCGCCACTGGGCGCCGTGGTCGGCGGGATGCCCGAGGCGGTCGGCGAGGACGCCCCGCCGCCGGAGCTGGTCGGGGATGCCCCGCCGCTCGGAGCCGCCGTAGCCTGACCGCTCGGCGCGGCGGTCGCCTGGCCGCTCGGGGCGCTGGTTGCGGCGGCCGGCGCGGTGCTGGTTGCCTCATCGCTGCCGCCGCAGGCGGCGAGGAGGGCGCTGGCGCCGATCGTCGCCCCGGCCGCGCCGGAGAGCTTCAGAAAGAGTCGGCGCGATGCTCGTCGATTGAGCGCTCCATTGAGATGGCTCGAATTCATCGGCTCCTCTTTTCACCGCCGCGCGGCAGGGCCGCTGGCGGCTGTCCTGCGATCCCAACCCCGTTCATGTCTGATGCGGCTGCGTCGCGTTTCGCCCCCTTTCCTCGGCCCTGGCCCTGATGCGTCCCACGCCTCTCAGCCTCTCCCCTCGGCGGCGACCTCGCAGAGGACAAATCGCTCGACTTCGCGCAGGTGCTCGAGCATCGTCGCGCGCGCCCGCTGCGGCTCGCTCTCGTTGACGGCCAACAGGATCTGCTGGTGCCGCGCGAAGGCGTGCTGCATGCGCTCGTCGGAGGCGACGAAGTGGCGCTGGACGTCCTGCAGCATCTCGGTGATGAAGCCGGTCACTCGCACCGCGACCTCGTTGTGCGAGGCGCGGGCGATGGCGACGTGGAACTGGCGGTCGAGCGCGAGCCAGCCGTCGCCCGGCTGTCCGGCCGCGACCAGCCGGCCCTGCGCCGCGATATTGCGCTCCAGCTCGGCCAGATCCTCAGCGGTGGCGCGCTGGGCGGCACGCGCGGCGGTCTCCGGCTCGAACATGATCCGCACCTCGAGCAGGTCGCCGACGAGGTCACCGCGCACGTCGAGCATCAGCAGCAGCGGCGAGAGCAGCCCGTCGCCGGCCAGCTCGCGGACGAACGTGCCGCCCCCCTGGCGAATGGTGACGATGCCGGCCATCTCGAGCACGTGGAGCGCCTCGCGCAGCGAGGAGCGGCTGACCCCGAGCAGCTCGGCCAGCTCGCGCTCCGGCGGCAGCCGATCACCCGGCTGGAGCTGGCCCTGCCCGATCATCCGGCACAGTTGGACGGTGATTTGCTTGGAGAGCCGCGATCGCTCGATCGGCGCGAGGAGAGGATGCTCGCTCATGGGCGCCTGCCAATGCGGTGACGAAGTTGCCTGATGGTCTGACCAATCGACGGTGTTGACACGATAGCCTTGCCGGACGCCGTTGTCAAGCGACTCGCGTAGCGATACGAGGGCGGGCGGCGTGAGACGGTCAGGTGAGGGCGCGGGTGAAGAAGACTTCGATGCCGGCGCCGGGCAGCCCGCCCGGCGCTACCGGTACTCGGCGCTAAACGCGGCCCACGCCACGGCCGAAGCGTCGGCGCCGTGGTAGTAGGCGTCGAGCCAGTTAGGGCCCCACGAGCCGAGGTAGGAGATGGCGTAGGCGTACTGCTGGCCGCCGCGGGCGAAGACGACGATCCCGGCGTCGTTCCAGGTGTTGTATGGCGCGTAGACCAGGCCGATCTTGTGGTAGAGCACGGTGTCGTCCGGCAGCGGGCCGCCGAGCGAGTACTGCTGGCCAGGGATCGCCAGCGTCATGCTCCAGAGCACGTAGTCGCGCCCCCAGTCGGACAGCCCGCTGCGCCCCTCCCAGATCGCCGCCAGCCCGCGGTTCATGTCGTTGGCCGTCAGGTAATTGTCGCCGTCGCCGTAGCCGTAGTCGCCCCAGTAGTCCGGCGGGTGGCGCAGGACCGAGTCGTGCATGCCGAGGCGCTGCATGATCTGATTGACGCGGTGGATCCCGGCGTTGATATCGCCGCCCCCGGCGATGCGGATCAGCTCGCGGGCCGGCGCGGTATTGCTCGGGCCCATCGCCGAGTGGACGAGGTCGTCCACGTCAGCGGCGCTGTACTTCCCGGCGCCGATGTCCTCGGCGATGGCGACCATGATGAACACCTTGACGGTGCAGGCGGCCGGCAGTTGGACGTCGCCGTTGATCGCGATCGTCCGGCCCGTCTGCAGGTCGGTGACGCTGACGGCGTTCACGCCGGCCCAGCCGTTCACCAGTCCGTGGAGCTGCCCCTCCAGGTCGTCCATGAAGGCGGAGTCCGGCATGGCCGGCAGCTCGATCTGCGGCGCGCCGGCCGGCGGAGCCGCGCCGTAGCGCCACTGGTAGTAGTGGCTGCCGACGTTGCCCGCCTCGACCCGCCAGCCTGGCGGGTTGTCTGGCGTCCAGGTCAGCACCCGGCGCTCGAAGACCTGCACCAGCACGACCTTCGGCGTCCCGCCGACGCGCACGTCGGCCCAGTACGCCTCGCTGATCGGGTAGCCAGTGGCGTAGTACGGGTTCGGGAAGAGCGCCGCGTCGCGGTAGCGGCCGTCCTCGTAGACCAGCCCGCCGGAGCGCATGAACTCCCAGAACACGCTGGCGACCTGGTGGTCGATGCCGGGGACGCTCAGCCGCTCGGCGGCGGTGACGCCGTAGCTTGCCAGCGCCGGGTCGTCGGTGACCACCCCGGCGCGGTCGATCCGCTGGGTGATGGCGGCGCCGCCGTCCAGCGGCGCGTCGGCGAGGTGATCCAGGAAGCTGGCGTAGGTCGGGCCCGTCGGGTCGTCGGGGTCGCCCGCGACGTTGACCTGGGCCGGCTGGCGCGGCTCGAACGTCGCCGCGCCGGCCTGGAGCTGGCCGGTGACGAGCTCCTTCGCCAGCAGGCCGTTGGTGATGTACCAGATCGACGACGGGTCGGCGGCCGGGTCGGTCGCGACCTCCATCCGGCTCTTCTCGAAGTAGCGCACGGCGCGGGCGCCGCCCGGCGCGTCGGTGGCCGTCTCGGGAATCTCGTCGGTGATGGCCGGACCCCACATCCAGGTCCTGCCCACCGTGCCGACCGCGACCGGCGCGTCGGTCCGCAGCCAGGTCCGCGCGATGGCGTCGTTGCCGGCCAGCGCCGTCCCCGGCGCGGCCAGCAGCCCGCCG
>DAOKZM010000153.1:0-4448 GCA_035325665.1 Thermomicrobiales bacterium
CCCCGCCGTAGATCGGCTGCAGGGTCGGCGTCTCGACCTCGAGGAACCCCTCAGCATCGAGAAAGCGACGCAGCGCGGTAATCATCCGCGCGCGAGTCACGAATATATCGCAGACCTCGGGATTGGAGAACAGGTCGGCCGAAAGCTGGCGGTAGCGAAGCTCGGTGTCGGTCAGGCCATGCCACTTCTCTGGCGGCGGCGTGACGGCCTTGGCGAGCATCGTCCAGGCCGACGCCTCGACGGTGACCTCGCCGGTCTTGGTACGGAACAGGTGGCCGGTCGCCTCGACAAAGTCACCAAGGTCCACCATCCTGACGAAACGGTCGTACTCGTCAGCGCCGATGATCGCAGATAGAGCTGTATTCGACCGTGGCCGTCCTCGACGTGGACGAACGTCGCCTTGCCCATCTGGCGGAAGGACATCACGCGGCCGGCGACAGTCACCTCGTCGGGGTCCCGGCCGTCAGGCCAGCCCGCCTCACCGGACTCGAAGCGCTCGATCGCCTCGCTGGCGGTGTGCGTCCGTGCCGAGCGCGCGGGGTATGGCTCGATCCCCTGTTCCCGCAACGCGTCCACCTTCGCCAGCCGGACACGCTGCTGCTCGCTCAACTCCATCTGTGCATCCCCTGTTCACTGCATCGTAATGCTCGCCGATTCCGGGCGCGAAAAGACCGCAGGCCAGACATCCGGCCCGCGGTCCCGACTCATCTCATGACGTGGGCCGTTCAGCCCTACTTCACAGACTTGATGAGATAGACAGTCTCCCCACCGGGCGCGGACACGGTCACGCTGTCACCGGCACGTTTACCGACGATCGCGGCGCCAACGGGCGAGACGTCCGAGATCCGGCCCTGCCGCGGGTTGGCTTCCTGCGGTCCAACGATCGTCCAGGTCTCTTCGACACCCTCGTCATCAACGAGCGTTACGACCGAGCCGAATCCGATATCGCCCGTTGCGGAAGACCGCTCGACGATCTCGGCGGTAGCGAGGAGCTGGTCGATCTCGCGAATACGGGAGTCGAGCTGGATCAGCTCCTCCTTGACGTCCTCGTACTCGCTGTTGTCCGAAACATCGCCGTCAGCCGAGAGCTCCTGAATACGCGCGAGCAGCTGAGGCCGCTTGACGTCGCGCAGAAGGTCACGCTCGGCTTCGAGATCGGCCTTGCCGGCCGGTGTCAGCTTGACGCGCTCGTCTGTCGCCATGGCCTGTTCACTCCCCATACCCCGCCTCCGCGGGGCAGTCAGAAGATGCAACGAGCGGCCGCATGTGCGGCCGCCGGGGTGGGCACGACTGGGCTCGAACCAGTGACCTCACGGATGTGAACCGTGCGCTCTGACCAACTGAGCTACGCGCCCGCGCGCTGTGGCGCGATTATAGCACGCCACAGCGTCTTTCGGGGCGATTCAGTGCCTAGTCTGCTACCTCGCGCAGCGCGTTAGTAGCCGTCCTGACGGCGTGCCGGACACGGTTGATCGACCGCCGGAGGGCATGCGACGAGCCCCACAGCTCGTCGTCATTCATCGCGATCAGCGGCCGGCGCGGGCGGAGTGCCGGGAGCGAAACCGCGCCGAGCGCCAGGTCGTGGTCGAACTCGCCACTCGCCGTGTAGTTCGCCGGGACCAGCGTCTTGGTCGCGGTGAGGATAGCTGTGTTCACCCGACCGGCCTGCCGGTCGTCGAGGCCGCCTGCGACGAACCCAGCCAGCGCGTCGGCCGCTGCCCGAGCCTCGGCGAGGTCGGCCAGCAGCGCCTCGAAGCCCGGGTCGTCAGCGTCGTTGCCACGCGGCAGGCGATCCCACAGCGGCGCGATCTCCTGGACGGCGCGGGTCATCTCGTCGATGGCCGCGCCGACGTCAAGCGGCAGCACCGCGTCCGTCGCCAGCCGGCCGACCGTCTCGACGTAGACTCGAGTGTCGCGGACGAGATGGTCCGCGTCGATCTTGTCCAGCGTGTCATCAGTCGTGTGCCACCACCAGCCGAGCCCGCCGCCCCGTGCCGTCGTGCCACCCAGCAGGAACGCCTGGTCGGCCGTCATCTCGTTGACTTCGCCCTGCTCCGACATCGACATGTAGAACGACGAGAGACCGACGCCCCAGAACGACTGGTCGCCGGCCCGGCCGAATCGCTTGTACTCCAGCGTCTGGTCGGTCTGCCGGCCGATGATCTCGCGGGCCAGGGGATAAGTCTCGGCCATAGTGTTCGAGCCGGTCAGGTTCGTCGCGCCGATCGCGCCGGTCGAGTCCACGTTGACGTGGGCCACGCAGTGCTCCCGCAGGTCGAACCAGAAGCGATCTGCGAACCAGGTCGAGCCGGCATAGCGCGCGTGCGAGTGACCGGACCAGAAGGCGAAGCGCACGCCGCGCGTGAGCTCGCCCCGGTGCGCTGCGAGGACGCGGGCAGTCTCGATCATCGTCGCGTTGGCGCTGGCGTTGTCCATCGCGCCGTAGTGCCACGAATCGACGTGGCCGCTGAACATGACATAGTCCCGGTCGTCCACGTCGAGGTCGGCCACCAGCGTGGGGATGGGCCTCCAGCTCGTATCCACCTCGGTCCAGACCCTGGCTCGCGCTTGGCCGGCTTCGAGCTGCTTCTTGAGCCGCTCTCCGGTCGCAGTGTCGATCGAGACCATCGGCACCTTCGGGACGCGATCGAGGCGATCGGGCGTCGGCGAACCCCAGACCGGCGAGACAATCATCTCGTGGACGTGGTCGCCGGAGATATTGATGACCCCCAGCACCCCGGCACGGGTCGCGGCGTCCGCCTTCCCCGGCGTCGCCAGGCCGTCCGTCAGCGCGATCTTGCCGCGCGCTCCGGCCGTGGCAAGGTCCTCCTCGGTGCCCCGGCCGGCGTAGACGAGCTCGCCTGCGACCCCTGCCTCACCCGTGCTGGTCGAAAACGCGTGCGTGATGCACGGAGTCAGCGGCTGGTCGTCGACGGCCACCGAGCCGCTGACCGGCAGGCTCACCAGGCAGGTCGGCCCATAGAGTGTCGTCCGCAATCCGGTATCCTGTAACGCTTGACGCTCGTCGTCACTACCGGACAACCGGACCCAGCGGGCGATCGCGGCGGTGTCCTGCATCAACCGGTCCGCGGAGACCTCATCGATCCACGCGCCGGGCTTCGCTGCGGTCATATGTTTCCCATTCCTCGTGTGACTGCTAGTCGCACTCCGCGACGCATTCGACCTCGACGAGCGCGCCGGCCGGAAGTTTCGCGACCTGGACCGTAGACCGCGCCGGCTTCGCGTCGCCGAAGTGCCGCGCGTAGATCTCGTTGAACGTCGCGAAGTCGTCGAGATTAACCAGGAAGCACGTCGTCTTGACCACTCGGTCGAACGACGAGCCAGCGGCGGCCAGCACCGCCTCCAGATTCTGCAGCACCCGCTCAGTCTGCGCCTCGATATCGCCCCCGACCAGCTTGCCGGTTGCCGGGTCCAGTGGAATCTGGCCGGCGGTGAACACGTAGTTCCCGGTCTTGACCGCCTGCGAATACGGCCCAATTGCGCCTGGCGCCTTGTCGGTCGCGACGATCTTCCCCACGTCTGCCTCCTCCACGGATGCCCTGTGCGTCGTGCCGCGCCGGCATCTCCGGCGCGTGTCCCGGCTGCCTTCTACCACCGGTCGGAGCCGTGGTCAACGCCGCGGCCATGCCCGGTCTCGCTCCGCTACACTTCGCCCGATGAGATGGATGCAGGTTGGAGCGGCAGCCGAATGACGCGCGCCACGGTCGTGATCGTCAGCTACAACAGCGGCGATGCGTTGCTCCGCTGCCTCGGGGCCCTCGAGAGACAGACCACACGACCCGACATCATCGTCGTCGACAATGCGTCGGCAGATGGTTCGCCCGAACAGATCGCGGGTCAATACCCGGAAGTCAGGCTGATCCCGCTTCGGCGCAACAGCGGCTTCGCGAGGGCGTTCAATATCGGCGTCAGCCGAATCAATGCCGACGACGGCGTGGTCATCGCGCTGAACCCGGACACGTTGCCCGAACCCGATTTTGTCGAGCGGCTGGTCGAGCCACTCATCGGCAACGCCGACATCGGCTCGGTGGCAGGAACCCTCACATTCTCGAGCGCGCCAGCGACGATCGCCTCGGCCGGCATCGTCGTCCACCGTAATGGCGTAGCGATCGACGCTCACCTCGGCGACAAGCTCAATGCGGGCCGGTTCCCCACCTCGGAGCCGGTGTTCGGACCGTCGGGCGGCGCCGCGGCGTACCGATTGCGGATGTTTCGTGAGCTCGGCGGGTTCTGCGAACCGTTCTTTCTCTATCTGGAGGACGTAGACCTCGCCTGGAGGATGCGGCTGGCGGGTTACGAGTCCGTCTGGGCGCCAGGCGCGCTGGCGCGACACGATTACTCGGCGTCGGCTGGCGAAGGTTCGGCGTTCAAACGCCGGCTGATCGCACGCAACCGCATCTGGACGCTGGCCCGCTGCCTGCCGTCCG
>DAOKZM010000153.1:4458-7449 GCA_035325665.1 Thermomicrobiales bacterium
CGTAATCCTGGCGTTCGACGCTGTCGCCGCGGCGTATGGCGCGGTGACGCTCGATCCGGCCCTGCGGGGCAGGCTCGAGGGGCTGGCGGCACTGCCGTTGCGACTGCGGGAGGGAACCATCATCGGCCGCTCCGCGTTAGTCGAATGGGAGGCGATCGACCGTTGGCTGCAACCGCCGATCACCCCGCGACGCCTGCGGGAGTTGCGCCGACTCACGGGCAAGCTTGCCAGCTAGTCAACTCCTAGCAATCGCGTGTTGGATCGCGTAGACTGTACGTACAGCAGTCGAGGAGACGATTTGAGTAGAATTCGACTGTCCCGCCCGTACGCTGAGTCGACCCAGGAAGGCATATACGCACCCACATGTCAGCGATTACTCGACCGCCAAATGATATAGCGATCCGCCCGGCCGATCCGGTAGCGCCATCAGCGCTGCGGAGCGTCGCCTCCGCGGCGCTGATCCTCGCTGCTGTGGTTTGCCTGCTGGCGATCATCGCTGGAGCATCGCTACTCGCCTACGGCCGCCTCCAGCACGGAGACACGGTCTTCGACGGCGTCAGCGCCGCCGGCCTTGACCTCAGCGGCAAGAGCCAGTCCGACGCCGCGGCGCTCCTCGCGGAGCGGTTCGACGACTACGCTGCCCGCCCGATCACCTTCGACCTCGGCAGTACTACCTTCACCGCGACTCCCGCTGAGCTTGGCGCGACGTTCGACGCCGATGCCACGGCGTCCAGGGCATTCGCCTTCGGCCGGCATCAGAGCCTCTGGCAGGAGTCGCGCAACTGGCTCGACGCCATCGTCGGCGGCCACGAGGTTGCCCCGGTCGTGCGCCTCGACCCCGCAGCGTTCGCGGCGGTGCTCGACCACAGCGCGCGCTCGGCGGCGGTTCCGCCGCGCGATGCGGCGTTCATCCAGCGCGACGACGGGTCGATCGCGATCGACCCCGGCGCCCCGGGCGTCGCGGTTGACGTCGAGGCGACTTACGAGCGCGTCGGCGAGCGACTGGTGATCCTGTCGGACCACCTGGTCGACGTCGTGACGACGACGATCCCGCAGGACGTCGAGGGCGGCCGGCTAGAGTCGGCGCTCGCCGATGCCTCGGCGTTGACCGGCCATCCGCTGACGCTTGCGCTCGACGGCGCCAGTTGGCAGATTCCGGCGTCGGACCTGTTCGCGATGCTCACCGTGACAGCCACGGACGCCAATGTCAGCGTCGCCATCGATCAGACGCTCCTGACGCGCTCGATCGCATCGCTCGAATCATCCATCTTCACGCCGGGGACCGACGCGACGATCCGCAACGACGGCGGCACATTCGCGACCACCGCGTCCGTCCCCGGCCGTCGTCTCGACATCGCCGCCTCGACTGACGCGGCGCTCGCGGCGCTCGCCGATGGTAAGGCCGAGACGAGGCTCGTGACGATCCCGGTCGCGGCCAATATCACCGACGACGAGACCGCCGCCGCCAAAGCCGAGGCTGAGACCCTGGTTGCCAGCCCGGTGACCGTCGCCTGGGATAGCGGGACCGTCGAGCTGCGCCCCGATCAGCTCGCCGCTGCGGTTCGGTTCGACGTCAACAGCGGCCGCACGCCGGCCGTCTCGCTATCGTTCGACCGCGATCTCATCGGCAAGTTCCTCGCGCCGGTGGCCGAGGAGGTCAAGCTCGACGGCAAGAACGCCGACCTGCGCTGGATCAATGGGCAGGTCGAGGTCCGCGCCCCCGAGCAGAACGGCCGCGCGCTCGATACCGACGCGACCGTCACCGCCCTCCTCGCCGCCGTCCGTTCCGGGACGCAACAGGTCGCGGTCGTTACAAAGGATGTCGCGCCACAGATGACCACCGCGATGGCCGGCAGCGTCCAGATCCGCGAGCAGCTCACGTCGTCGGCGACCGAGTACGGATCGTCGTCGCCGGCCCGCCTGCACAACGTGGAGCTGGCGGCCAGCCGAGTCGATGGCGCGCTGGTGCCGCCTGGGGGCACGTTCTCCTTCAACGATGCGGTCGGCCCCGTCACCTATGACAGCGGTTACCAGACCGGCTACGGAATCCTGATTACGAACGGCAGCATCTCGACCGTGCCGTCGGTCGGCGGCGGCATCTGCCAGGTCGCTACGACGGTGTTCCAGTCCGTGTTCTGGTCTGGCATGCCGATCGTCGAGCGGTCCTGGCACCTGTACTGGATTCCGCGCTACGGCCAGCCGCCCAGCGGGATGAAGGGTCTCGACGCTACCGTCGATCCCGACTACAATCTCGACTTCAAGTTCCGTAACGCCAGCGACAACTGGCTCGCCGTGAAGTCGTCGTTCGACGGATCGATGCTGCGCTTCGAGCTGTGGGGCACGAACACCGGCTGGGAGGTCGCGGTCGATCAGCCGGTGATTACCGAAATCGTCCCGGCCAGCCAGGAGATGTACTACGAGAATTCGTCCGAGCTTCCGCGCGGGACCAGCGTGTTCGTCGAGCACGCCGAGGACGGCTTCAACGCCGCCATCCACCGGGTCGTCAAGAAGGACGGCCAGGTTATCGACGACACGATCTTCCGCAGCTACTACGCACCCGCCAGGAACACGACCCTCGTCGGCACCGGCTAGCGACGCCGGCCCGCAGGGCTGAGAGGACACCCCATGCCAACCAGGTCGAAGCTCGACCCGCGAATCCTGGCCGTCGGGCTTCTCACCGGCGCGGTCGTCGGCGTCTGGGCCGGCCGTCGCGCCCAGGGATACGCGCAGGGGTACGTCGGACAGCCAACCGGCGCGCCCGGCTCGATCAACTGGGACCGCGCTCGTTCGGTCGCGATCTCGATGAACCGCGAGTCGCTCCTCACCGAATCCGAGCGCCGCAGACTCGACCGGGAGTACCACGATCTCGTCCAGCAGACGATCCCGCTGGTCTCCGAGTTTACCGGTACCACTCTGCCGTTCCCGCTCGACAAGATCTACACGTTCGACCGCGTCGACTGGATCGAAGCGAATATCCAGTCGTTCCAGCGT
>DAOKZM010000154.1:0-1510 GCA_035325665.1 Thermomicrobiales bacterium
GGAGGAGGGCTGAGCATGGCGCCAGTTCGCGTCCTGATTGCCGACGACCACCGCCACTTTCGCGATGGGCTGCGCGCGCTGCTGCAGCTCGATGGCGGCATCGAGGTCGTGGGGGAGGCGGGGACGGGGGGCGATGTCATCCGGCTGGCGACGGCGCTGCAGCTGGACGTCATCCTGATGGACCTGCAGATGCCCGGGATCAACGGCATCGAGGCGACGCGCCACATCCTCTACGCCAGCCCGCACATGCGGATTCTGGTCATCTCGATGTTCGAGGATGACGACTCCGTGTTCGCCGCGCTGCAGGCTGGGGCGCGCGGATACCTGTTGAAGGGCGCGCTGAAGGCGGAGATCCTGCGCGATCCAGGCCGTCGCCAACGGCGAGGCGATCTTCGGGCCGGCGATCGCCCGGCGCGTGATGGCCTACTTCGCGCCCCCCGCCTCGTGCCCCCGCCCCAGGCGTTCCCTGAGCTGACCGAGCGAGAACGCGAGATCCTGGCGCTCGTCGCGCAGCACCTCACCAACCCGGAGATCGCGGCCCGCCTGCGGCTCAGCCCAAAGACGGTCCGCAATCACGTCTCGAACATCGTGGCCGACCGGGCCGAGGCGATCATCCGCGCCAGGGAGGCGGCCAAGGGGACCGGCAATACGCGCTGATGCCGGCGCCGCCATGACCGCGACGCTGGCGATTCGGTCGCACCCCTGTACCTTTTGACCGCGCTGGCCTACACTTCAGCAACGCGACACATGACGTGCGGCGTGCGTGCCCAGACCACGGGTATCGTTCGTGACACCCGCGCTCCGGCCGGCGACGCGCCGCTTGGCCAGGGAGGCGCCCATGATTCCAGGCCCGTTCGAGTACCACGCTCCGACCAGCCTCGACGAGGCGATCGATCTGCTGCGCCAATATGGGGACGACGCCAAGGTCCTCGCCGGGGGGCAGAGCCTCATCCCAGCCATGAAGCTGCGGCTTGCCCATCCCGGCCACCTCGTCGACATCCGCCGCCTGCCGAACCTCGCCGGTCTGGTCAGCGACGAGGGCGGCCTGCGGATCGGAGCGCTGACGCACGAGGCGGCGTTGGAGACGGCGGCCGATGTCCGCGAACGCTTCCCGCTGCTGCACGATGCCGCCGGGGTCATCGCCGACCCGATCGTCCGCAACCTGGCGACGGTCGGCGGCAACATCGCCCACGCCGACCCGGCCAACGACCACCCGGCCGTCATGCTCGCCTACCGGGCCGAGGTCGAGGCGGTCGGCCCCAACGGCACGCGCATCATCCCGATCGACGACTTCTTCCTCGGCGCGTTCGAGACAGCTCTCGCGCCGGACGAGATCCTGACCGCGATCCGCATCCCAGCCCCGGCGGCGACCTCCGGCGGCGCCTACGTCAAGTTCGAGCGCAAGGTCGGCGACTACGCCATCGCCGCCGCGGCGGCACAGCTGGCGCTCGGCTCCGACGGCGCGATCGCGTCCGCCGGGCTGGCGCTAACCAACGCTGGCTACACGCCG
>DAOKZM010000154.1:1520-5021 GCA_035325665.1 Thermomicrobiales bacterium
ACCTGGCCGCCGAGGACGCCGACCCGAGCGCCGACCTGCGCGGCAGCGCCGACTACAAGCGGGCGATGGCCCGCACGATGACCCTGCGCGCCCTGCGGATCGCCGCCCGGCGCGCCAGTGGCCAGCCGGAGCCGAACGGAGCGAACGGATGAGCAGGCACACGATCAGCGTCACGGTCAATGGCGAGAAGCACAGCGCCGAGGTCGAGTCCCGACTATTGCTGGTCCACTTCCTCCGCGAGACGCTGGGCATGACCGGCGCCCACGTCGGTTGCGACACGACCAGCTGCGGGGCCTGCACGATCCAGCTCGACGGCGCCCCGGTGAAATCCTGCACTGTCTTCGCTGTCCAGGCCGACGGGGCCGAGATCCGCACCGTCGAGGGGCTGGACCAAGGCGGGCTGCACCCCCTTCAGGAGGGGTTTTGGCAGGAGCACGGGCTGCAGTGCGGCTTCTGCACGCCGGGGATGCTGATGACCAGCGAGGCGCTGCTGCGCCACAACCCTGACCCGTCCGAGATGGAGATTCGCCAGGCGATCTCCGGCAACCTCTGCCGCTGCACCGGCTACGTCAACATCGTCAAGTCGATCCAGTACGCCGCCGGGAAGATACGGGACGCGGGATGAGGGACGAGGGACGGGGGACGAGAACGATTGCCCCGCCCGGACACGGCCAACGAAGGAGCATGACACGATGAGCGCACCACAGGCGCCCGATATCCAGGGGCTCGGCAAGTCGGTCAAGCGCAAGGAGGACCCACGGTTCATCCGCGGCCGGGGCAACTACGTCGACGACATCAAGCTGCCGGGCATGCTCTACCTCGACATCGTCCGCTCGCCATACGCCCACGCCAAGATCCTCAACATCGACGCGTCGAAGGCGCTGGCGATGGACGGCGTCCTGGCCGTCGTCACCGGCAAGGACCTCGAGGCGGCCGGCCTGGCCTGGATGCCGACGCTGATGAGCGACCAGCAGATGGTCCTGCCGATCGAGCGTGTCGTCTACTACGGCCAGGAGGTCGCCGCCATCGTGGCCACCGACCGCTATATCGCCGCCGATGCGGTCATGGCGGTGGACGTGGACTACGAGGAGCTAGAGCCGGTCATGGACCCGTTCAAGGCGCTCGAGCCGGACTCGCCGCTGGTCCGCACCGACCGCGAGCAGAAGACGAACCACATCTGGACCTGGAACGCCGGTAATAAGGAAGAGACCGATCGCGTCTTCGCCGACGCCGAGGTCGTCGTCTCGGAGAAGATGTACATCCCGCGCATCCACGTCGCCTCGATCGAGACCTGCGGCTGCGTCGCCTCGTGGGACACCGTCGCCGAGAAGCTGACCCTGTACATGACCAGCCAGGCGCCGCACGCCCACCGCACCGTCTTCTCGCTCGTCTCGGGCATCCCCGAGTCGAAGATCCGCATCATCTCGCCCGACATCGGCGGCGGGTTCGGCGGCAAGGTGCCGGTCTACCCCGGCTACGTCCTGGCGACGGTCGCCTCGCTACAGACTGGCAAGCCGGTCAAGTGGGTCGAGGACCGCACCGAGAACCTGATTGCCGACTCGTTCGCCCGCGACTACCACATCAGCGCCGAGCTGGCGGCCAACCGCGACGGCACGATGCGCGGGCTGCGGGTCAAGACGCTGGCCGACCACGGCGCGTTCGACGCCGCGGCCAACCCCTCGAAGTTCCCGGCCGGCCTCTACTCGATCGGCACCGGCTCGTACAACTTCGAGGCGGCCGACTTCGAGGTCTCCGGCGTCTACACGACCAAGCCGCCCGGCGGCGTCGCCTACCGCTGCTCGTTCCGCGTCACCGAGGCAGTCCACATGATCGAGCGCATGGTGGACGTGCTGGCCGACGAGCTGGGCCGCGACGCCGCCGAGCTGCGGATGCAGAACTTCATCCAGCCGGAGCAGTTCCCCTACAAGTCGCCGACTGGCTGGGAGTACGACTCCGGCAACTACCCCGCCGCGCTGCAGAAGGCGCTCGACGGGGTCGGCTACCAGGAGCTGCTGCGCGAGCAGGCCGAGAAGCGCCAGCGCGGCGAGCTGATGGGCATCGGTATCTCGACCTTCACCGAGATCGTCGGCGCCGGCCCGTCGCACACCTTCGATATCCTCGGTATCAAGATGTTCGACTCGGCCGAGATCCGCGTCCACCCGACCGGCTCGGCGATCGTCCGCATCGGCGTCAAGTCGCAGGGCAAGGGGCACGAGACGCCGTTCGCCCAGCGCGCGGCCGAGGAGCTGGGCCTGCCGGTGGAGAACATCATCGTCGAGGAGGGCGACACCGACACCGCGCCCTACGGCCTCGGCACCTATGCCAGCCGCAGCACGCCGACGGCCGGCGCGGCGACGGCGGTCGCCAGCCGCAAGATCCGCGAGAAGGCCCGCCAGATCGCCGCCTACCTGCTGGAGTGCAGCCCGGAGGACCTCGTCTGGGAAGACTACGCCTTCCACGTCCAGGGCGACCCGGACCGCCGGAAGACGATGCCGGAGGTCGCCTTCGCCGCCTACACCAACTTCCCCTATGGCATGGAGGGCGGCCTGGAGGCGGTCACCTACTACGACCCGCCCAACCTGACCTTCCCGTTCGGCGCCTACATCTGCGTCGTCGACATCGACCGCGGCACCGGGCAGGTGACCGTCCGCGACTTCCTGGCGGTGGACGACTGCGGGACGATCATCAACCCGATGATCGTCGATGGGCAGGTCCACGGCGGGCTGACGATGGGCCTGGCGCCGTCGCTCTACGAGGAGATCGTCTACGACGAGAACGGCAACAACCTGACCGCGACCTTCATGGACTACCTGCTGCCGACCGCGATGGAGACGCCGGCCTGGCGAACCGACAAGACGGTCACCCCCTCGCCGCACCATCCGATCGGGGCCAAGGGGGTCGGCGAGAGCCCGACCGTCGGCGCGCCGCCGGCCATCGTCAACGCCGTCGTCGACGCCCTCAGCCACCTCGGCGTCCGCCACGTCGACATCCCGATGACCCCCTCGAAGATCTACGCGATCTTGCAGGAGAAGGGGGTGGCGGAGTAAGGGACGGGGGATGAGGGACGAGGGACGCGGAGGCTAGGTCGGGGCGAACCTCGTGTTCGCCCTCCCCGGCGGGATCGGCCACGGGAACGGCAGCAGAGTTGCCCGCTGCCACGATCCCCGCGTCCCGCGTCCCGCGTCCCGACGCGAAGCGTCCCGAAAGGCGAACCCATGCCCGACATGCTCGACATCCTGAACCGCGCGGCGCTGCTCCAGCAGGAGGGGGCGCCGTTCGCGCTCTGCACGGTGACCTACTCGCAGCGGCCGACCTCGGCGCGGGCCGGGGCCAAGGCGGTCGTGACGCCGGACGGCGCGATCTTTGGCTGGGTCGGCGGGGCCTGCTCGCGGCCGAGCGTCGTCCGCCACGCCCGCGAGGCGCTGGCGCTCGGCGAGGCGCGCACGATCCGGCTCTCGCCGGACGGGGGCGGCGGTGGCGACCGCGACGGCCTGGTCGTGC
>DAOKZM010000154.1:5041-6896 GCA_035325665.1 Thermomicrobiales bacterium
GGGGGGGGGGGGGACGGCGCGGCCCGGGTGGGGCGGGCGAGGCCCTGCCATGGCGGAGGGCCGTGGGAGTTCTTCATCGAGCCGGTCCTGCCGGAGCCGTACCTGGTCGTGGCCGGCGACACGCCGGTCGTCCGCTCGCTGGTCGAGATCGGCCGCGCGCTTGGCTATCGCACCGCCGCGCTGGCCTGTTCAGACTCCGGCGCCGACGAGGAGCACGCCGGGCTGGCGTTCGACGCGCTCCAGCGCACGCGCGTGCCGTTCGTCGTCGTCGCCAGCCAGGGCACGCTCGATGAGGAGGCGCTGCTCGGCGCGCTGGCCCTCGACCCGCCCTACCTCGCCGTCGTCGGCAGTCGGCGGCGGATCGCGACGATGCTCGACTTTCTGCGCTCGCGCGGCGCGACCGAGGAGCAGATCGCCCGCATCCACGCGCCGGCCGGCCTCGACATCCACGCCGAGACGCCGGCCGAGATCGCGCTGAGCATCCTCGGCGAGATCACGTCCATCCGCCGCCAGTTCAGCTTCGCCCCGCCGGCCGTGGCCGAGGCGCCTCCCGCGCCGTCGCGGATCGTCATCGACCCGATCTGCGGCATGGAGGTGGACCTGGCCACCGCCCGCTTCACGCTCGAACGCGACGGCGAGACGCTCGGCTTCTGCTGCCCCGCCTGCCTGCGCGAGTACGAGCGCCGCGAACAACAGGCCGCCTCTTGACACGACAACGCCCTCCCCGGCTGGGAGGGCGTTGCTGCAACCAAGTCGATGTCCTGAACCGTCACCAGGAGTGTCGTTACCACGGCGGCGTTCCCGCGAAGACAATCGTGAGCCGTCGCCGCCCTTGGAGATTGTGAATCCGATCACCCGCTTGTTGGGCAACGACGAGTGCCGCATTTTCGACGATCAGTCGCATGGGCTTTTGACTCAGGTTCGGCACAGTCGTCTCGCCATCGACCTCGAGGCCTGCCTGGCGGATGATCGAGAACTGAACGCGTCGACCATCCAACAGGTGCTGGGTGAGCATCTCGCGAACCCGCACGTTCGTCGTGCCAGTGTGGGTGGACGCGTAGTTACCCAGCATGCGACGCTTCAGGTCCGAGCTCTCGCCGATGTAGACCTCGTCACCATCGGCGCCAGCGATCCGGAACTGATAGATACCAGGCTCGGCCGGTATCTGCGGAAAGGACAGCCGGTTCGTCGGCGTCAGGCCGATGTCGTCCAACTGTTCCCACTCAAACTCAACCACGATACGCACAGTCTCCTCCGCTCCACCACAACGACGAAGTAAACGCAGTGAAGGATCCGTTTCCTCATCGCGGGCTGCGCCCAACCGCGAGGAGCGGATGCTTCACGTTCGCTCAGCATGACAGAGGCAGGGAGCGGCTGCCGACCCGAGAATCTCCGCAGGCGACCATCTGGCATTTGACAGATTCACTGCCTTCGACTACTATACCGCCAGACGATATAGCGCCTAGCGATATAGACGAACAGCGAAGGAGCGGGCGTGGGCGATGTGCTGGGCGGTCTCGGGCGGTTCACCGAGCCGGCGTTGCTGATCCTGATCAGCCTCGCCGGTGGCGAGAAGCACGGCTACGCCATCATGCAGGACATCGAGGACGTCTCCGGCGCGCGAGTCGGGCCGGGGACGCTCTACGGCGCGTTGGCGCGGCTGGAGGCGCGCGGCTGGATCGAGGCGTTGCCCAGCAGCGACCGCCGCCGGCCCTACCGGCTGACCGCGACCGGCGCGGCCGCCCTCCGCGAGCACCTGGCCGGCGTTGAGCAACTGGCCCGGGCCGGACTACAGCGATTGGCGGGCACATGGACGAGGATCCCCCCCCGGGCGCCTTGGTGGCCCCTCTCTTCC
>DAOKZM010000154.1:6906-7402 GCA_035325665.1 Thermomicrobiales bacterium
GTCCGCCCGGAGTGCGCGACCTGCTCGACATCCTCGTCAGCGCCGCCGATGCGCGGCTGCGGCCGGCCGCCTGGCTGCCGGAGCGTGAGAGCCGCATCGTCCTGCAGGCCGCCGGCCCACCGGCTACCCCGCCACCCGGCACGACGATCCACGTCGGTGGCGAGCGGGCGCGCCGGCCGGAGCACACCCGGCGCTTCTCGCGGCGGACCTTCCTGCGCAACGTCGTCGCCGGCAGCGTCGCCGTCGCGCTCGGCGGCGCCGGGGTGGCGGCCTACGCCTTCTCGCGGCCGAACGAGACCGGCGCGTTCGGCAAGCCGGTCAACGTGCCACTGTCGCTCGTCCCGGCTCCCGGCGCGCCGCCCTACAAGGATATCCAGGGCAAGTTCTGGCTGATCAACAACGAGGACGGCGTGTTGGCGCTCTACTGGACCTGCCCGCACCTCGGCTGCACCGTGCCGTGGAGCGACGAGGAGGGGCGTTTCCACTGCCCCTGCCA
>DAOKZM010000155.1:0-6033 GCA_035325665.1 Thermomicrobiales bacterium
GTTCTCGACCGTGCCGAGTCCGTAGCCTCCCTTCGGTGAGACGCCGACGACCGCGATCGAGGCAGGGGAGAACAGGCGGCGCAGGCGGTGACTTGTTCGCGCCTGCCCCGTTTCGCCAGACGTCTCCATCGCCCGCGTCCTCTCTAGCGCGCCGAAGCGCAAACTCGGCCAATGCCGAGCTCGCCAATCGCGTGGTGCGGCGCGGACAGTAGCAACGCTGCGGAACGGCGTCAACGGACACTGGTTGACACAGAAGCATTCGGGCGATTGTTGCGGGAATGACGCATCTTCAGCAATACTGCAACACCTCCGCAACGGAGATCAGCGTATGCTCGTCGCGAGCCTACCTAGCAATGCCGTCGGGGTACGATCCGCGCCAGTGGGCCCTCGGGAGAACGAATGACATCACGATCGCGCGTCGCGCTCTGCATCCTGCTCCTCCTCGGCATCGTCGCGCTCGAAGGCCCGTCGAGCACAAGGGCGGCCGACGGCGACCGCTACTTCCCAGAGACCGGCTTCTGGGTCCCAGCCGACTTCGCCGAGTTCTGGGAGACGCACGGTGGGCTGATGACGCTCGGCTACCCGATCAGCAGGGTCTTCTATCAGGACAGCCTCTACACCCAGTACTTCGAGCGCGCGATCTTCGAACGCCACGAAGACAAGGAGGACACGCCGTACGTCGTCCTGCTCACCCGGATTGGCGCGAACACGATGGTCGAGCGGATGCAGCACGACCCGGAGTTCCGCGGCGTCGAGGAGGATGCGAGGATCATCGGCGCCGGAGGTCTGTACTTCCACGAGACGAACCACCACGTCAGCCCGACCTTCGCCGCCTACTGGGAGGAGAACGGTGGGCTCCAAGCGTTCGGCTATCCAATCTCCGAACCGCTGGTCGAGGACGGCCGGCCCGTCCAGTACTTCGAGCGCGCGCGCTTCGAGCGGCACGAGGAGCTGGCCGGCACTCCGTTCGAGGTGCTGCTCGGCCACCTCGGCCGCGAGGCACTGGCCGCCCGCGAGGTCCCGGCGCTGGCGGTCGAGCCGCAGGAGCCGACGGTGTGGGACCGGGACGCTCCCGCGATCGGGCCACTCCCGGTCGGGCAGCCGACCGGCGTGGCATGCGGCTTCGTCTTCTCGGCCTGGAACAACACCTGGCAGGACGACCTGAACCAACGGTATCTCGACGCCGCCCGCGCCTCCGGCTGCGGCTGGATCCGGATGAACTTCACCTGGTATGAGCTGCAGTCGCAGGCCGACACCCCGCTGACCGATTCGATCTGGCCATTCTGGCATGCCGTCGATCTGGCGAACGCCCGCGGTCTGAAGGTGATGGCGACGGTGAGTGCCGCGCCCGGCTGGGCGCGCCCGAACGATCGCTCGCTCGTCGCCTATCCTGAGGCGTACGGGGCGGTGATGGGCGAGTTGGCGACGATGTTCGCCGGCAAGGTCGCCGCCTGGCAACTGTGGAACGAGCCGAACATGGGCTCGTCATCGGCCGGCGCGACCGAGCCGGAGGCGTTCCTGCCGCTGCTACGGGCCGCTTACCCGGCGATCAAGGCGGCGGACCCCTCGGCGCTGGTCGTCCTGCCAGCGTTGGCGCCGTCGTCGTTGCACATCCCGGGGGAGATCCACGACCATCTTCGCTACCTCGAGGAACTGCTCTGGCTCAACGGCGGCGAGGCGGGCCGCTACTTCGACGTGCTGGGGATTCACGCCTACGGCGCCGGCAACAACCCGGACACCTGGTGGCCGGGCAACCTCGACGACCACCCCGGCTGGGTTACCGCGCCCGAGTTCTACTTCCGAACCGCCGAGCGCAGCCACGCCATCCTGGTCAACGCCGGGCTGGGCGACCGGCCGATCTGGATCACCGAGATGGGCTGGCCCGTCGGCAACTACAACGATGTCTGGGGCTTCGGCGAATGGATCACCGAGGAGCTGCAGGCGGAGTACACCGCGCGGGCGTTTGAGGTCATGCGCGAGGAGTGGCACTGGGTGGACGTTGCCTTCATCTTCATCCTCAACGCGGCGGAGTACGGCGGCGAGGGCACCGACTTCACCGGCTTCTCGGTCTTTCGCGCCGACGGCACTCCGCGCCCTGTCTACGACGTGTTGCGCAAGCATGCGGCGGCCTGGCAATACGGCGAGCGATAGTAGATCCGCTTCGAGGCACCGAGGAGGCGCCAGATGGAGACGACCTGGGAGTACTGCGCGCTGGTATCGCACGCGGTCGAGACCGAGGACGAGGAGCCGGGCTGGCTCTGCCGGGTGAGCTACTTCACGCCGGACGGTGTGCGGTCGGTCCAGCTTCGCGAGCCGCGCGACCCATTCCCGACCGACGCTTTCGAGCGGGCGATGGCCCAACTGGGCGCCGGCGGCTGGGAGCTGGTCTCGCTCGACCATGAGCTCGTCCGGACGAACGTCGCCGTCGGCGAGGGGGCTTTCGTCGCGACGGTCCACACCGGCTACGGCTTCGCGGCCTTCGGCGTCGCCTACTTCAAGCGCCCAATGCGCGAGGGCCGGGCGATCGACGAACCAGCGATCGACAACTTAGGCTGATCGCCGCGAGCCATTGTGGTTGACGCCCATGCCCTACGGTGCAACACTCCGCGTCCTCAGCGCAGCGAGTAGTGGACGCGCTCTGTCGCAACGGCGCGGACGCACCGCCGGGGCCAGGTGCGCGGCGGAGACGGCGGACGTATGCTGGCATCGTATCTGCGCCACTCCGTCATCCTCGCTCGGTGGCCCGAACGAGGCGTCGTCCGCGGGTTGGGGGTAACGATGAATCTCTCCGAGATGCGACCTCCGTTGACACGCCAGATCGAGGGACGCGGGGCCGCCCGGGTGCCCGCGGCGCTGCGATGAACGGGCCGTCGGAGTCTCGGGAAGGCGCCGGCGGCAACGGAGCGCGGCGGAAGTCCGCGCGCTTCATCGAGCGCGAGGGGACGAAGCCCGGCGATCGGCGAATCCGCGTCCTGCGCTCGCCCGACATCCTCGTCCAGGAGGGGGAGCGGTCGTACCTTCGAAGCCGCCGGAGCCAGCGGCGATCGCGGATCGGCCGCTGGCTGATCCAGCCGAACCCCGAAGAGATCGCCGGCCCATACGAGCAGGAGCGGACGCACCGCCAGCATCCCTGGTGGCAGGTGATGTGCCTGACCGGCGTCGACTACTACTCGACGCTCGGCTACCAGCCCGGGATCGCGGCATTGGCTGCCGGGGTACTCTCACCGATCGCTACCCTGATGCTCGTCCTGATCACCCTCTTCGGCGCGTTGCCGATGTACAAGCGGGTTGCGACGGCCAGCCCGCACGGTGACGGCTCGATCTCGATGCTGGAACGCCTGCTCTCATGGTGGCAGGGAAAGCTGTTCGTGCTCGGTCTGATCGGCTTCGTCACGACCGGCTTCGTCATCACCATCACGTTGTCCGCTGCGGACGCCACGGCGCACGTGGTTGAGAACCCCTACACGACCTTCCTGCAGGGCTGGGAGATCCCGCTCACGCTGCTCCTGATCGCGTTGCTCGGCGCGGTCTTTCTTCGAGGCTTTGGCGAGGCCATCGGGATCGCGGTGGGACTCGTCGTTGTCTACTTGCTGTTGAACGTCGTCGTGATCATGACCGGCATCGTCGAGCTCGCCCAGCATCCCTCGACGATGGACAACTGGCAGAATCGCCTGTTCGACGAGTACAGCAACCCATTCACGATGTTCGGGGCGTCGCTGCTGGCATTTCCGGCGCTGGCGCTCGGTCTCTCCGGGTTCGAGACCGGCGTCGTCGTCATGCCGCTGGTCAAGGGTGACCCCGACGATACTGAGGCGCGACCCATCGGACGGATCAGAAACACGCACAAGCTGCTCACGACTGCGGCCGTGATCATGAGCGTGTTTCTGATCTCGAGCAGCTTCGTCACGATCACCCTCATCCCAGAGGCCGCGTTCGAGGCCGGAGGAGGGGCAAACGGGCGGGCGCTCGCCTGGGTCGCGCATGAATACCTTGGCGAGGGGTTCGGGACAGTCTACGACCTCAGCACGATCCTGATCCTCTGGTTTGCTGGCGCGTCGGCGATGGCCGGCCTGCTCAATATCGTGCCGCGCTACCTGCCGCGTTACGGCATGGCGCCAGACTGGGCACGAGCGACGAGGCCGCTCGTGCTGATCTTCGTCTTCATCTGCTTCGTGGTCACGCTGGCCTTCAAGGCCGACGTCGATGCACAGGCGGGCGCCTATGCCCCCGGCGTCCTCGCCGTGATCACGTCGGCGACGATCGCAGTCGCCCTTTCCGCCCGCCGCAGCCGTGAGCGTTCGGCGACGATCGCGTTCAGTGCGGTCGCGCTGATCTTCATCTTCACGACAGCGGTCAACATCATCGAGCGGCCCGAGGGGCTGGCGATAGCGATTGTCTTCATCGTCGCAATCGTCGTCACCTCGCTCATCTCCCGCGTGTTCCGCGCGACGGAGCTGCGAGTCAACGAGGTCGCGCTCGATGCTTCGGCCGAGCGAATGTTGATGGAGGCCGCCGGCCACGGGTCCGTGCGCCTGATCGCCAACCACCCCGACGCCCGCACACCGCGCGCCTATCTACTCAAGCTACGCGAGCAGCGCGCTGACCACAACATCCCCCGCGGGAGCGCGCCGCTGTTCTTTGAGGTCGAAATTGCTGACGCCTCGGATTTCGCGCCGACGCTGACCGTCCACGGCGAACAGATCGGCGAGTATCGCGTCCTCCAGGCGCGGGCAGCCGCCGTGCCGAACGCGATCGCCGCGTTCTCCCTCTACGCGCGCGACCGCACCGGGGTCATCCCGCACGTCTACTTCGGCTGGACCGAGGGCAACCCACTCAAATACCTCGCCCGGTTCATTCTCTTCGGCGAAGGCGACATCGCGCCACTGACCCACGAGATCCTGCGCAAGGCCGAGCCGGACCCCGAGCGCCGGCCGGCGGTCCACGTCGGCTGACGCGAGCTGCCAGCGTACTCAGCGCGGATCGAGCGCGTGCCGGACCGGGAAGACCGCCGGGATCACCGCGACCGCCATCAGCGCCATCACGACGAAGACGACGGACAGGCTGGCGGCATCACCGAGCACGCCGTAGGCGAGCGGAGCGACGGCCGAGCTCACCAGTGCGGCCGTGAAGTAGGCGCCGAATCCCCGCGCTCGCGCCGCTGGCGGGACGAACTGGGCTACGCTCACGCTCAGCGCCGACGACGTGCCGTTGAGCATGAACCCCAGCAGCGCGACCAGCGGGATGCTCGCCCAACGCGGGCCGAGGTAGATCGCGACGAGCGCGAACGCCGTCGCCAGCTCGGTTACGACGATGACCGCAAGCGCGCCCCAGCGATCGGTCATCCAGCCGCAGACGAACTTTCCGGCAGCCCCGGCCGCGAAGATAACGGCGAAGAGGGCGCTGACCCCGGCGGCGCTGAATCCCTTGTCAACCAGGACGAACGGCAGGAACGTGAGCGAAGCGCCGCGCGTCGCGGTGTCGAGAGCGCCGCCGGCCAGGATGAAGCGAAATCCGGCGCTGTAGCCACGGTCGTCGCCAACGTCCACCACGTCGCCGCGCGTGGCGCTGGCGCCGTCGCGGGCCCGGCCGCGGCGCAGCAGCGCCAGTGAGAAGAGCGCCGTGAAACCGCCGACGACGGCGAGCGCCGCTCGCCAGCCGAGCTGAGTGGCGACGACGCCGGCGACGAAGGGGCCGGCGAGCTTGCCGAGGTCGCCGGAGAAGTTCAGGGTTCCCATCGCCGTTGCCATCTGACGCTGCGACACGGATCGCGAGACGAGCGAAGCGGCCAACGGATGCTGGGCGTTTCCGCCGATGCCGCCCAATCCGGCCGCCGCCAGCAACAGCATGAAGCTGCCGGTCAATGCCATCAGGACCAGCCCAGCGCCGACCCAGGCGTTCCCGAGCAGCAGCACGACCATCTCGCCGTATCTCGCGCCTACCAGCCCGGCCGGGATCTGGAGCACGCTGGACGCGCCGGAGAACGTCGCCTTCAGCAGACCCACCTGCGCGTAGGAGAGTCCGAGGTCGGCGGAG
>DAOKZM010000155.1:6062-7391 GCA_035325665.1 Thermomicrobiales bacterium
CCGACCGCCCTACGGAGCTCGTCTCAGCCGGCTCGAGCTCGATGTCCGTCGCCTGCGCCATTCCGCCTGTCTCCGCGTCGAAACCTCGATACCGGAGTCGCCCATCACCGGACGCGACGGACATCCTAGCAGCCCGAAGCGTTCAGCGACGTGCCGCGCTTCGAGTCCTGGCTCACGGCGGTCGACGCCAGATACCGTATCGAGGAAGTAGCCGGATCAGGCGAGATGGTAGCGACGGGCGATCCGGAGTAGGGGATCGAGCAGCCGTGCCACCTGCGGGTATTCAGCGGTGCAAACGACCGCGACGAGCGTACCCACAGCCGCGCCGGCAAGGACATCACCCGGATAGTGCTCACCGGTCCAGACGCGCGCCAAACCCATCAGCGCCGCGACGGCGAGCAGGAACCAGCCGACGCGCCGCGCCACCAGCAGCACCGCTACCGCTACCGCGAAAGCGAACGCGGCATGGTCGCTGGGGAACGATGGGTCCTGCGAGGGGGCGAGGAGCAGCGTCGCGGCGTGCGCCGCGAACGGACGCGGCCGGTCCCAGAGGTGGATGATGATCTGGTTCACACCGAGGGCGAACGTGGCGCTGATCGTCGCGACGATCGCCGCCGCCTGGAGCTGGTCGCGGCGCGCGCGAGTGGCCGGCCAGAACCAGAGGCCGAGCAGGACGGCGATCATCAGGAACGGTCCGTAGTGGGCGATGACCTCGAACAGGTCGTCGACGACATCAACCCGTCCGGCCATACCGTTCACCGCTTCGAAGAGATGCGTGTCCATCGGAGTCCTCTCGACGCAAAGGCTCGACCGCTCCCCGTATAGCCGCCCTCATGTATACACCCGGCACGGTCCGCAATCATCCCTGGTGGGGCGTGAGATCGATCGCGAGCTCCCATAGACCAGCAAGCCGGACCAGCCCGTCGCGATGCGACGAGAGGTAAGGAGCGGGAACATCGCCGGAGTAGCGCAGCTTGACGCCGTCCACCGCGAGCGTCAGTCGCCGCGCCGCTGGATCGACGGCGGGCGCGAACATGAGGTCGAGCCGCCAGCCGGAGCGACCGGCGTGCAGGCGCTGGCCGCTGCCGGCCCAATTGAAGCAGCGGTACTGGGACCCACGGTCGTCGATGATGGACCAGTCGTCCGGCCCGTTGATGAGCATCGGCTGGCCAGGGTATTCGATGGCTACCAGCACGACAAGCCCCCACGCGTACAGCTCGACCGAGGCGGCCGCGAGCGTCACGCCACGGATCGTCTGGCGCGCGCCCGACGGGACGACCCGGCGCAGGTTACGAGCGACGAAGTCGATCCCTTCCGGACCGTCGGATT
>DAOKZM010000156.1:0-6012 GCA_035325665.1 Thermomicrobiales bacterium
GGCGCAGCGCCAGCGGCGCACGGTCCAGCCAGATGTCGAGCGCCGGCTTCAGCACCGGTCGGTTGATCTCGAACGGCAGCGGCTCGACGACCGGCGACAGCACCTCGATCTCACGGGCGCGCAGCTCCGCGCCACCCCTCGCGCGAGGTTCCGCGACGACATCCCCGGTGATGGCAAGGACGGATTCGACCTGCAGCCCGGCCAGTGTCTCGCTCAGCCGTTCGTCCTCGACGACGACCTGGGCGCTGCCCGAGCGGTCGCGGAGCACCAGGAAGGTGACGGACCCGAGGTCACGCCGCGTGGTGAGCCAGCCCTCGATCGTCGCCGGGCCGCCCACGGCGGCGGCTAAGTCGCCGGCCAGCGTTCTGTGGGAGAAGGACCGTGTTCCAGTCTCCATGGAGATAGATTGAGCCATCTGGCACCTCCAGATCCGGCTGGCGGCCGCGCGAGGATCGGTCCTCTGTTGCTCGCGCGTGTCGGCCATGCCAAACACACGCGCCCCCGTCGAAAGGACGGGGGCGCGACCGTGGTGCCACCTTTCTTCGCGCCTGGCTCGCGCCAGACGCCTTTTCGAGCGCGCGGCGGAGCGCCGCTGCTCGTGCCCACTAACGGGGGCCAGACGTGCGCGGCCGCTGCCCGTTGGGGCTTCGCCGCGCCGGCTCGGGAGTGTCTTCGCCACCTGCCACATCCGCCGTCTCGCACCATTCACGGCTCGCTGAGGCGGGCAGGGCGGCTACTCTTCTCCGTCCGCGCCGTTTTCGCTATTCGGTTGTTGGGCCACTCTAGCGACTGAGGCCCCGTGCGTCAAGGCTGTTCGGGCTGCTCGTCCTCGTCGTCTGGCGGAGGCGGCGGGGGCGGCAGACCAGGACCGCGCACCATGCGGAAGTCGCTGACCTGCGGTCCACGGCGATGCTTGCCGCTGCTGCCCTCAGGATCCGGCTTGACCCGGTGAACGCCCGTCCAACGGCGGTGAGCGCGGCTGATGCCGCGCGCCGACAGCGCCTGGACCAGCTGGTCGTCGGCGATCGCCCGGTACGTCGAGTCTCGCAGCACGTCGATGCCGGTCATCGCCAGGCACTCGCCGAGTAGTATCGCTTGCGCGTGCGCTTCATCGCTCGCGGTCAAGGCTCCGAAGTCGGGCGTGCCGAGCCGGGCGGGGTTTTCGGTGATCCGCAGCGCGGCCTCGGCCGATGGCGTGACATACGACACGTTCCCCCAGTCCGTCGGCGGTCCGGGCGGCATCTTGACGATGCGGTCCATCTCCAGCTTGAACGTGTCACCGTACGTCTTCACCCGCCGGATGAGAATGCGATTGACGATCATGTCGTCGATCGCCGAGCCGAGGTCTAGCTCGACGGTGGCGTCGCGCTCGGCCACGGCCAGGTCGGCGCGGTCCTTCAGCGCGACGGCGGTCTCGATCAGCTCCGAACGTGACGCGCCAAGGATCTCGAACCGCGCGGTCTGCGGCGTCGAATCGACCAGCCGGATCGAACGTGGCTCGGGCAGGCTGTTGTTCAGCTCCGCGGTCGCCGCGAGCAGCGTCACACAAGCGGCAGCCGCCTCGGCCCCGTCGAACGACACCAACGCGTCCAGCGACCCGAGCCGGTCACCGGTGTTGTCGATCGTATATGCATACCCGCCGCCAGCGGCTGCGGTGCGCACGCCGAGCGCGGCGTCGAATGGCTCGGCCAGTCCTTTCGCCGCGGCGGCAACCTTCCATCCGGGAGCTCCGGCCATGAACGTCACGATCCCATGCTCGTGCCGGCCGGAGAGCGATGCCGCCAGCCCGATCGAGGCAGCAAGCGTCGCGGCGACCGCCAGGTTGGCGCCGTCGTTCGCCCACGCCGCGGGATCCTCGGGCAGGTCGGCGAGATAGCCGACGTGGCCGTGGCGCAGTCCACGCCGTTCCGCGGCGGCATCGCGGTGCTCGCGGACGGCCCGCAGCGTCCCGTCGATGCCCTCGACGTCGCGCTCGATCGCGAAGCCGGCCGCCTCGAGAAGCCCCGCGATCTGGTCGGCTGGAGCCTGCTCTCCGGGGCCGCTGTGCAGCGAGCGCGAGAGCGCCGTGATATCGTCCCGCGCACTCTCGATCGCGTCGTGGACGGCCTGGCGCGCGGCGTCTCGTTTGAAGAACATCGCTGGTGCCCTCCTCGGGCGTCACGTATCGTGGAGCCGAGCCACGATTGTACGTGACGCCCGAGCGGGCTGGCAGATTCGCCTAACCGGCGATTAGGCGCAGCCGCGCGCCACCGGCGCTGGCGGGGTCGATGTCGCGGGTATCCGGAGCGAGGAGCTGCAGCTCGAAGAGGCCGGCGCCGCGCCGCGCAACCTGGTCGGCGAGCGGGCCGGAACCGGTTGGCGCGGCGAGCTCGACGCGATGCGGCCCGATCAGGAACCAGGCGCCGTCGCCACCCTCGACGTCCTTCAGTCCGGCGCCGTCCGGCGCGTTCTTGCCGAGCAGCTTCTGGTAGCCGCTCGTCGCCGCATCGAGATCTTCGACGCCGATGACGAGCGCCGCGATGCCGCGGACGCCGTTGGCATGCTCGCTGGCCTCGGCCGGCACGCGCAGTCCGCGATCGGTGATGTCCTCGATGACGAACGGCAGGGCCACACTCTCGCCCTCGCCGACCATCGCGCTCTGCCAGGCAAGCTGCTGCCCGTCCGGTCGTGACCGCTGACCCGGGTGCGGGCCGTTGTAGCTCAGCTCGCGTTGCGCCGCATCGGCGACGACCGCCTTCACGTCGTTGGTCCCGACGGCGAAGTCGATCAGCCCGCCACCGTGGGCGAGATGCCGGTACCAGCGATGATTCTCTCCGCTGGTCGCATCCGGCGCCTCGTAGAAGGCGATCAGCTCGATATAGCTGCCGTCCTGAAAGGTGACGAGTGCGTTGTGAGTGAAGCGGGCGTGCTTGCCGCCGGGCACGACGGTGAACCCCAGCTGCTCGTACTGGCTGACGGCCCGGTCGAGGTCGTCGACGAGGATTACGACATGGTCGATGGCGGTTGGCATCTCTTCTTCCTCCGCTGGCTCGGTGTCTCCGCCGGCTGTCCGGCCGGCGTGGTTCCGGCGATTGTAGCCGCAAGCGCCGGGCCGTTCGTCTCGCCAGCTCCGACGCCCCCATCGGATGCCTGTACAATCGCCGCAGTTCCGACGGAAGGGGAGGCGATGATCGAGCTGCGACGGGGCATCTGGAACAGACGCCTTCTGCCGGTAGTTGCGCTGCTCGTCGTCGTCCTCGCGCTGGCATGTTCCGGGCCGGAGTCACGCGACGACTCCGACCCGACCCCAACCCCGACCGCTACTCCGACGGTGACGCCAGCGCCGCCGACCGCGACCCCGACCGTCGCGCCAACGGCCACGGTGGCTGCCTCGCCGACGCTCAGCCCGACCGCCGCCCCGGCGTCGCCGACTCTCGGCGCCTCGCCGACCGCGATCGTTGAGCTGCAGAGCCGCCTGCCCGCGCTGGCCGACCTGCCGAGCGGCGGCGAGGGCTACACCATCGCCGAGGAGGGGACGCGCAGCGCCCAGGAGCTGGCCAACGCCTACAGCGACCCGGCGGCCCACCTCCAGCGGCTGAATACCTGGGGCTTCAAGCGCCACGTCTTTCGCGCGTTCGTCCGCGGCGATGAGGCGGACGGACGGCCGTCGACGATCCTCACGACGATCAACGAGTACGGCAGCCCGGATCAGGCATCCGACGCCCTGCTCTGGCTGAATCGGCTGGCGACGACGCAGGGGGCGACCGAAGCCGAGCCGCCGGCGCTCGGCGACGAGGCGGTCGCCGTCACCCAGCCGACGGCCGGCGGCGTGCCCACGGCGTCGATCTACGTCCGCGATGGCGCATACGTCTACGTCTACTTCGCCCAGGGAGGTGACCCGCTCCCAGCCATCTCATCGATCGCGGCGACGGCGCTATCCCGCTAGCGGGCGTGCGTTTCGGCAGCGCCGTTCGCCGATCACCCCCCATTCGGCCGGCATCGGCTATGATTGTGACGGGGTTCACAACTCGGCCGAGCGAAGCGGCCGTGCCTGTTGGGTGCAATTGGGAGGGTGAGATGCCTCAGGGGGTTCGTGTCGTCCGGACGTGTGGCCTGCTCGCCGAGTACACCATCGGCAAGGCGCCGTCCGGCGAGTGGTTCGCCTATGGCTCGGTACGGAGCGAGCATGACGGGGTCCAATACCCGGCCTGGACCGTCGTCGGCACCGGGCTGACACCCGAGGCCGCGGTGATCGTCCTGCAGGCCGAGCTCGAGGCCGAGGCCCGGCGGATCGGCGTCATCGGCTGACGGGTTGACCACCCGACCGCTCCCCGTACACTAGCCCGAGACCGTCGGGTCGCGTGTTGGCGAAGGGGGATCGCGCGATGGCACAGGCAGCGCAGTACCAGATCGAGACGTTCGTCGAGGACGCCAAGCGCATCCTTGGCTCGGCCGGCGGCGACCGCGAACGCGTCGTCCGCGAGCTTCAGCCGCTCGTCGAGCAGGTGCTCTGGGACGATGGCCTGTTCGACGAGAAGTACCGCGCCGAACCGGAGGGTGAGCGGCCGCGCTACGTCTACTATCGCGAGCCGGACGATGCGCTCCAGATCTACGTTGTCGAGTTCGCGCCCGGCATGCCGACTCCCGTCCACGACCACGTCACCTGGGGGCTGATCGGAACCTGCGGCGGATTGCAGCACACCAAGCGCTACGAGCGCACCGACGACGGCAGCGATCCGCATCATGCAAGCCTGCGTCTGATCGAGGACACCGTCCTGGGGCGCGGCGCAGTCTACCCGCTGCTCCCGCCCAACGACATCCACAGCATCGAGACGGTCGGCGACGCGCCGAGCTACTCGCTGCACGTCCTCGGCGTCGACCTTCGCCGCCAGAAGCGCAACATCTACGACTGCGACTCCGGCGAGGTCGAGGAGCAGTGCGACGTCACTGCCGTCGACGGCCGCGGGATGTAGCCCGATAGACGTGGAGGCGCGACGATGACCGGCGACGTGCCGGCGGGGGTGGGTTTAAGCCACCGCTATCTCCAGCACAAAACAAAACCGGGTCGTCTTGCTTCCGGCGGGCGCCTGCCGTTCGTCGAGCAGGTCGACCACCCCTCGAACCCGCGGCTAGTCGACCGGACGATGCACCTCATCGACCTGAACGGTCTATCGGAGCACCTGACACCGGTCGAGCCGTATCTGGCGAGCGAGGAGGCGATCCTCGCCTGCCACACGCCGGGATTGATCGAGCGGGTCAAGGCGGCCGATGCGGCGGGTGGCGGCGACGCCGGCCGTGGCTCGCCGGTCGGCCGTGGCTCGTACGACATCGCCCGGCTGGCGGCGGGCGGCGTGATGGCCGCTGTCGATGCGGTGATGACAGGCGAGGTCCGTCGAGCCTACGGGCTCGTCCGGCCGCCCGGGCATCATGCAGTCGCCGACATGGGCATGGGGTTCTGCGTCTTCAACAACATCGCCATCGCCGCCCGCCACGCCCAGAGCCAGCACGGCGTCGAGCGCATCCTGATCGTTGACTGGGACGTCCACGACGGCAACGGGACGCAATCAATCTTCTACGACGATCCCAGCGTCCTGTTCTTCTCGCTCCACCAGCCAGAGCTCTTCCCGGTCGGCTGGGGGCTGGTCGAGCAAGTCGGCGAGGGGGACGGCGAGGGGCGGACGGTCAACATCCCGCTGCCGGCCGGCTCGGGCAACGCCGCTTATCTCGCGGCGCTGGAGGAGAGAGTCGTCCCGATCGCCCGCCAGTTCGCGCCGCAGTTGGTCATGATCTCGGCCGGCCAGGACGCTTCGGCGTCCGACCCGCTCGGCCGGATGAGCCTGACGACCGACGGCTACCGCCGGATGACTCAGGTGCTGATCGACCTCGCGGAGGAGTGCTTCGATGGCCGGATCGTCGCCGCGCAAGAGGGCGGCTACTCCGAGATCTACGCGCCCTACTGCACGCTGGCGATCATCGAGACACTGGCCGGCCGCGAATCCGCGATTGAGGAGCCACTGGTGGACGAGCGTAGCT
>DAOKZM010000156.1:6022-7385 GCA_035325665.1 Thermomicrobiales bacterium
AGCACCGTCGGACTCGACGCCCGCGCGAGCCTCGACGCCGTTAAAGCGCGGCAGTCCGAGTACTGGCAGTTGGCCTGAGCGGACAAGACGGTTAGCGTCGCGATCCGAGCAGCGGCGATGAGTTCGGCACGCCAGTCCTCCGGGGGAACTGCTCCGGCGTCGGCTTGCGCTTGTCGATGACGACGATTCGGGTGCCTTCGACGGCGCCGTCAACGATCGGTCGCGCCTGCCCGCCGAGCATGCGGATCGCGTAGCGGGCTTCTTCCAGCTCCTCCTCGGCTGCCGCGCCCTTCGGCAGGATCGCGACGCCCCCCGGCCGGACGAGCGGCAGCGCCAGCTCGACGAGCGAGACGAGTCGCGCGACGGCCCGAGCGGTCGCGACGTCGTAGCGGTCACGATGTCCGGGATCGCGCCCCAGCTCCTCGGCGCGACCCTGGACGGCGGCGACGCGGTCGAGGCCGATCGCGCTGACCGTTTCGTCTAGGAACCGGACCTTCTTGGCGGTCGCATCAACCAGCGTCACGCGCAGGTCCGGCCGGGCGATGGCCAGCGGCAACCCAGGCACACCGCCCCCCGACCCGATATCGACCAGCGTCCGCGCATTCTCGGGAATGAGCCGGAGCAGGTCCAGCGAGTCGGCCAGAAGGCGAATCTGGGCGTCGTCGGGGTCGGCGATGCGGGTGAGATTCATCACGCGGTTGGTCGCGAGCAACAGCTCCAGATAGCGCGCCATCCGTGGGATGGCCTCATGATCTATCTGGACCGGGCGCTCATCCAGCCACCGTCGAAGGATCGGAAGCGGGTCGCTCACTCTGGCGGTGTCAGCGCGCCGGGACGGCCACGCGCTGCGCGAGGACGGCCTGGGCGGCCGCGACGACATTCTCCAGTGCCAAGCCAGCCTGCCGGCGCAGCGAGGTCTGCGAGGCATGGTCGAAGAAGTGGTCGGGGATGCCGATGACCCGGACCGGGATCTGTAGCCCCTCGCGGGCCAGCAGCTCGAGCACGGCCGAGCCGAAGCCACCCGTCGCCGCGCCCTCCTCGACCGTCACCAGCGCGCCGGTCTTGCGCGCCAGGCGCAGGATCAGCTCTTCGTCGAGCGGCTTGACGAAGCGCGCGTTGACGACCGCCGCCGAGACGCTGGCCTCGGCCAGCGCGTCTGCCGCCCGCTCGGCCGTCAGCGCCATCGTGCCGTAGGAGATGATCGTGACGTCCTTGCCGTCGCGGATGATCTCTCCCCGGCCGATCGGCAGCGCGTGTGGCGCGTCGGCGATCGAGACGCCGGCGCCGGAGCCACGCGGGTAGCGCAGCGCGATCGGCCCGCCCTCGTACTCGACTGCCGTCCGCAGCATGTCGCGCAGCTCCG
>DAOKZM010000157.1:0-6784 GCA_035325665.1 Thermomicrobiales bacterium
CCAACGAGATAGGGACCGAACTCGCCCAGCTTGAATCGGCCGAGCACGATATCGACGCGTTGCGCGCTGAGGAGGAGGAGCGCCGCCTGCGACTGGGCGAGGCCGCCGCCGAGCTCTCCGCCGCGCGTCGCGCCGCGGCCCAGCAGCTCGCTCGCGAGGTCGAGCGATCGATCCACGAGCTGAACATGGGCCACGCCGTGTTCGAGGTGCGATTCGACACCCAGCTAGACGACGAGGGCGTGTCGCTACTCGGCAGCGAGCGCGTCGCGATCGACCACACCGGCATTGACCGCGTCGTGTTCTATCTGGCAACGAATCGCGGCGAGGAGCTTCGCCCCCTGGCCCGCATCGCGTCTGGCGGCGAGACGGCGCGCCTGATGCTCGCCTTGAAGTCGATCCTCTCAACCGCCGACGAGACGCCGGTCCTGGTCTTCGACGAGGTGGATGTCGGCGTCGGCGGCCGCAGCGGGCAGGTCGTTGGCGAGAAGCTCTGGGACCTGACCGCCCGTCATCAGGCGATCGTCATCTCCCATCTACCGCAGATCGCGGCGTTTGCCGACCACCACGTCACGCTCATCAAGGAGGAAGAGGGCGACCGGACGGTGACGACCGCCCGTGAGGTGGCAGGCGACGCTCGCGTCGACGAGGTGGCCGCGATGCTCGACGGGCTCCCGATCACGCCCCAATCGCGTGCCAGCGCCGTTGCGCTCCTCGAGCGCGCGGCGAGTTGGAAGGTGGCGCGGCGCCGCGGGGCCACGGAGGTCGGCTGATATAATCGCGGCGCTTGCGCCCCCAGCGGCGAGCGCAGCGAACGAAAGGAACTTCCTCGATGCAGCCGAATATGCGCATGCTGCAGCAGATGCAGAACCGGATCCAGAAGATCCAGGAGGAGCTCGGCGAGACCCTGGTCGAGGGAACTGCCGGCGGCGGGATGGTGACCGTCCAGGTGACTGGTCTCAAGGCGGTCGCCGGCATCAAGATCGCGCCGGACGCGATCGACCCGGCCGATGCCGAGATGCTGGAAGACACAATCCTCGCCGCGATCAACGACGCGATGGAGAAGGCCGAGGAGCTCGCGGCGGACAAGATGGCGGCAGTAACCGGCGGAATCCGCATCCCCGGACTGATGTAGACCGAGCCGAGACGACCTAGGGGCGATAGCCGGCGACGCGCGTGCTCGCCGGCTTCATGTTGCTCCGCGACAGCGCGAACAGCTCGGCCAGCACGACGAGGACGAGGAGCAGCGTCCCGCTAATCGGCGTCAGCGTCCCGATCCCGTGCAGGACCGGCAGCGCCACCCCGAACATTGCCGCGAGATATCCCTGCCGGCGGGCGCGGACGACGTCGTAACGACGGCGGTCGTGCCGGTAGAGCCGCAGGCCAACGAGGTGGGAACCGAGCGTGCAGATCGTCGCCAGCGCGACGGTCAGGGCGAGGATGAACAGGAGGAACTGCCCCATCGACGGCGGCGAACTGGGCCGTAGGAAGGTCAGGATAAAGCCGAGCGTCGACCAGCCAGCGATCCCCTCCAGGTCGTAGAGCGGAATGCCGGTCCATGACCGCAGCGGCACGAACGTCGCCGCTGGCGCCGCGAAGAGCAGCAGGTATGTCAGGATAGCTTCGCCGGTCAGCATCCCCCCGGCGCCCGCGTCCGAGACGACGACCAGCCGCCCGAGCGTGAGCCACATCAGACCGATCAGGACCAGCGCGATAGCGCCGCCGACAATACGTTGCATGTGTACGTACTCCTCGCCCGAGAGTGTAGCAGGTCGCCGCCGCCGCCGACAGCCTCCCGCGCCACGCGTCCGGCTATACTTCGCGAGACGTCTGCCCGGCCGACGATGGAGTCTCCGCCGAACAATGCCATCCGCTAAACCGCTCCAGGTGTTCATCGGTGACGTCGTCCGCCTGCGAAAGCCGCACCCGTGTGGCTCGCACGAGTGGACGGTCGTCCGGCTCGGCGCCGACATCGGGCTGCGATGTCACGGCTGCAATCGCCGGGTACTCCTACCCCGGCGCGAGCTCGAGCGACGATTGAAGGCGTTCGTCTCACGCGGTCCGGAATTCGCCGCCACTCCGGCCGACGACAACACGAGTGAGCACCCCGAAACCCCCGCCACGTGACACCGCGGCGCGACGCGGGGTTCGTCGAGGTCCTCCGGAACCAGGCCTTCCTGCGTCTCTGGGTCGTTCAGGCGTTGTCGCAGACCGCCCAGAACATGATCAATTTCGCGCTGCTGATCCTCGTCCGGCAGATCGTCGAGACCCAGCAGCTGACTCAGGCGAACACAGCCATCTCGCTGCTCGTGCTGGCGTTCTCATCGCCAGCCGTACTCTTCTCCGCCGTCGCCGGAGTGGTGGTCGAGCGCAACGACAAGCGGACCGTCATGGTCATCTCGAACGGGCTGCGTGCGGTGGGCGTCCTCGGATTCCTGGCGCTCGACCCATCCTGGCCGCCGCTCCTCACCCTGGCGGCGCTCTATATCATCACGTTCTTTCTCGGCACCGTCGGTCAGTTCTTCGGCCCGGCCCAGGCAGCGGCGATCCCGGCAATCGTCAACCCGCGCGAGCTGCTCAGCGCAAACGCGCTGTTCAACCTGACCTTCACCGGATCGCAGATCCTCGGGTTCGCCGCGCTCGGCCCGATCGCCATCAAACTCCTCGGCGTCGAGAACACGCTGGTCGGGATCCTCGCGCTCTACATCCTGACGACGGCGTTGGCGCTGCTGCTGCCGCGGACACCACCGGTCGCGCGGGCGGATACCAGCGAGACCGCTGCGCTCCGCCGGTTCGTCGACGAGGCGCGGGAGGGAATCGTCTTCGTCCTGCAGAGCCCGATCCTGATCAAGGCGATCGTCTACCTGACGCTCGCGACGACGACCTACCTGATGATCGCGGCGCTCGGGCCGGAGTTCATCGTGACGGTGCTGAAGCTACCGAGCGAGGACATCGCCTATATCGTCGCGCCGGCCGGGTTGGGCGTCGTCGTCGGGGCGCTGCTGGTGAACAAGGCCGCCCGGTACATCCGGCCGGCCCGGCTCGTCGATTACGGGCTGATCTCGGCCGGCATCTGGCTGGGGCTCTTCGCGCTGAGCGAGCCCATCGGCAGTCTTTTCGGCTTCGGCGGCGACACCGTCGCCCGTGGAGTTACCGTCTTCGCCGTTGGCTGCGCGGCGATGCTGGGCATTTCGAATGCGTTCATCCTCGTGCCAAGCCAGACGCTGCTGCAGGCAGGCAGCCCGCAGGGGGGATTGGCGCGCGTCTACGCGACCTACTTCACGATCTCGAACGTCGCGTCGTTCGCGCCGGTCCTGTTCGCGGGGGCATTCGCCGACCTGTTCGGCGTGCTGAAGGTGATCATCTTCATCGCGGCCTTGCTGGTAGTGATTGGCGTCTACAACCTCCGTCACCAGTTCGCCAGCCTGCCCAGCGAAGCCGGCGCCCCCGCGCCACCAGAGCCAATCGACTGACCGCCTGAGGCAGCGTCAGGCGGTCCGCACGGCCGGCCGCAGCAGCAGGTCGAGCAGCGCCATCCGGACGTAAACGCCGTTGCGTGCCTGCCGGAAGTAGGCTGCCCGCGGGTCATCGTCCACCTCGGTGTCGATCTCGTCGACGCGCGGCAGCGGGTGCATCACGATCGCCTGCTCGCCGAGCAGCCGCATGTGCTCCGGCCCGAGCCGGTACGAACCGCTGACCCGGCGGTACGAGTCGACGCTTGGGAACCGTTCCTTCTGGACGCGGGTCATGTAGATCACGTCGGCGCGAGGAAGCGCCTCTTGCAGATCGTGCAGCTGCTCCCAGGCAACGCCGTGCGCCTCCAGATAGGCGAGGACATCGGCGGACATCTCGATGCCCGGCGGCGCCACCAGCAGCACGCGGGCGTTCTCGGTGCGGGTCAGCAGCATGGCCAGCGAGCGGGGCGCCCGGCCGAAGCGGAGATCGCCGACGAGCGCGACGGTCAGGTCGTCGATCCTGCCAAGCTCGTCGTAGATGGTGTAGAGGTCGAGCAACGCCTGCGTCGGGTGTTCGCGCGGCCCATCCCCGGCGTTGAGGATCGGCACCGAGGCGACCGAGGCAGCCGTCTCGGCCGCGCCGGCCAGCGGATGCCGGATCGCAATCGCGTCGGCGTACGCCTCGACAATGCGGATCGTGTCCTCGATCGACTCGCCCTTCACCGCGGACGAGGTGTGCTCGGCGCTCTCCGACGAGATGACATCGCCGCCGAGGCGCAACATCGATGACTCGAAGCTAAGGCGGGTCCGCGTGCTCGGCTCGAAGAAAAGGGTCGCCAGGATTTTGCCATCCAGGCGCTTGTCCCCGCCGGTCGTTACCACCCGCCGCATCTCGCTGGAATGCGCGAGAAGCTGGAGCAGGTCTCCCCGACTAAACTGGTCGACTCGCAGGATGTGCCGCGGTAGCATCGCGCCCCCAAACTTCCTCGTCGCCGATTGCCGAACCACGGCCGATTATATCGGCCGGCCGGCCGCGGCTAGCGCAGGGTGCTCGGGAGGATGTTCAGCTCGGCGCGGTACTTGGCGACCGTCCGACGTGCGATGCGGACCCCGCGCCGGTTGAGGAGTTCGACGATACGCTTGTCGGTCAGCGACTGCTCCTCCTTCTCGATCATCTCCTTGATCATGTCTTTGACGCTCAGCGACGGTGTGAAGAAATCACTGAACGGGATGACCTGACGAGTAGGGAGCATGACGAACTTGTTCGCCGTCGCGCGGCTGACAGTCGATTCGTGGACGCCCACCTGCTGCGCGACGGTCGCGCGAGTGAGCGGGACCAGCTTGCGGACGCCGCCGCGAAGGAAGTCCTCCTGCATGTCGGCGACGCAGCGGGAGATGCGCGCCAGCGTCTCGTGGCGCTGCTTGACGTTGCCGAGAAAGAGCCGCGCCCGGGAGACGTGGTCCCGCACGTGCGCCCGCGTTTCGGCATCCATCTCGCTCGTCTTCCGGTTGGCGAGCGCGACGCGCGCCATCTGATCGTAGATATCGTTGACCCGTAAGCGGGAATGGCGCGACTCGACGACCTCGATGATCAGCTCGCCATCCTTGATACTGATGACGACATCTGGCGCGACGTAGCCGTCGTCGACCGGAGTGCGCCATTGCTGGGCTTCCTGGCTTTGCAGTGGAAACGGGGTGAGATTGCTTCGAATGAAGTCACGAGCCGCCTCGACGACCTCGGCGGTGACGCCCAGGTCGCGGGCGATCAGCCCGAACTTGTGGGCGCCCAGCTCGTCGAGGTACTGATCGACGATCTCCTCGACGCACGGGGGAATCTCGTGGTCACTATCCTCAAGATGATGCAGCTGGAGCAGCAAGCACTCGCGCAGGTCGCGGGCGCCGACGCCGACCGGCGCGAGCGTCTGGACGGCAACGAGCGCCTGCTCGACATCGGCCGGATCGACGTCGAACTGGTCCGCTACGTCGTCCATGTCGGCGTCGACGTATCCGCGCTCGTCGAGCGAGTCGAGCAGATATTCGGCGATCCGTCGCAGGTCGCCACCAACCAGTGTCGGCAGGTCCAACGCGATTCGGTCGCGCAAGCTGACGCTGTCACCGACGAGAGTCATCGGATCGAACTCGTCGGAATCGTCACGCGTGACCGATGTCTGGTAGGCGGTCTCGGGGAAATCCTCCCACGACTCCCGCTCCGGCTGCTCGGCGTGGTTGATCATGCAGGTCGGGCAGAAGGCGCCCTCAAGGACACCGCCACAACGCGGGCAGACCTGCTCCTCCGAAACCTCGAGCGCCGGGTTCGAATCGAGCTCCTGGTTGATGACCGCCTCGAGCTCCTGGCGAGACAGGCTCAGGATGTAGTTGGCCTCGATGAGGCTCGGCGACACCCATTGTCGCTGCTCGAGATTGAGATCGTACCCGGCCTCCATGCGTGCCATTGAAGACCGTCCTCCTTCTCCCGCGCGCCCACCCGTCAGTCGTGACGTGTGCGTCATCTTCATCGTATCACACTCGTGGTCCGGTTCTTGCTATGAGTGGGCCGCACCACCACGACGGCCATGCGATCTGACCGCTTCCGCGGGATGCCGAGTCTGCTATGATGACCCGGCAGGCGACCCACGCGGTGGCACGGGTGGTCTTGCGCCATGACTCGGAATAGGACGAGGGTCGTGTTAGGCAGGACGATCCCACTCGGCAGCGCCTACGGAATCGCGATCAGGATGCACCCGACCTTCCTGATCGTACTGCTGTGGGCGATCTACCAGTGGGGCATACGCGCGGACGCCGGACCCGCCGGCATCCTGTTCGGCCTTCTGGCGCTGGGCGCCGTGTTCAGCTGCGTCCTTCTTCACGAGCTTGCCCACGCGATCGCGGCGCTACGATACGGCGTGCGGGTACGAGACATCACGTTGCTTCCGGTCGGCGGCGTCGCGCGGGTCGAGTACACGCCACTCGCGCCGCGAGCCGAGACGGTCATCGCGCTGGCCGGCCCGGCCCTCAACTTGGCAATCGCCGGGGCGCTCGTTCCACTGGTGCTCGTCATTGCGGCGGCGCGCAACCTCCACGACCCGCTCTCGCTCGTACTCCTCGTCGACGAAATCTCCCCCGCTGGCTTCGTCGTCTACCTCTGGATCGCCAACATCCTACTCGCGGCGTTCAACATGCTACCCGCCTTCCCGATGGACGGCGGGCGCGTCTTGCGGGCAGTGCTGGCCGCGTTTCGCGGACGGCTCCAAGCGACGCGCATCGCGGTCACCGTCGGCGCCGTCATCGCCCTGCTGCTCGCCTTCGGCGGGCTGATGCTCGGCGACTACCTG
>DAOKZM010000157.1:6794-7367 GCA_035325665.1 Thermomicrobiales bacterium
ATCAGCGTCTTCGTCCTCGTCGCCGCCTACATCGAGTTTCGCCACGTCGCGACCGAAGCATCGCTCCGCGGGCTACCGGTCGGGCAGTACGCGCTGTGGGACGGCGGAGGGGTCGGGCCGGACGAGCCGTTGGCGAGCGCGATATCCGGCGGACCGCGCGATGTCGTCGTGGTCGAGCGGGGCGTCGTCGTCGGGATGCTCTGGCGACGCGAGCTAATGAATCACCTCAACGGTTCGCATCTGCGGCTGACCGTCGCCGACCTGATGGACCGCCAGGTCCACGTCGTCGAGGCTGACGATTCGCTCTACGACGTCCATCTCTGGCTGGCGCAGTCGAGGCTGCCCGCTGTCCCGGTCGTCGAGCATGGCCGCTATCGCGGCGTGTTCACGGCTGAGCGGCTCTGGCATGTCTACGACCACGTCCAGGAGCGCCAGTTCAGTTGGTACCGCCAGGGAATCCGCATGCTCCGCCGGCGATTGGGCCAGGCCTGACGGCGCGGCACGATCCGTGCAGCGAACCGCCCGACAATGAGTCTCACTACTAGCAGCCAGTCATTCGCGCTTGCCCACCCG
>DAOKZM010000158.1:0-7366 GCA_035325665.1 Thermomicrobiales bacterium
TCGACCCCAGCCATGGCGCGCCGAAGGCGCCGCACGGCGGCACGTTCAACGCCAACCCGATCACGATGGTTGCCGGCCTGGCGGCGATGGAGAAGATGACCCCGGCCGAGTATGACCGGCTGGCCGCGCTCGGCGCGCAGCTGCGCGAGGCGCTGGCCGAGGCGCTGGACGGCGTCCGCATCCACGGCCAGGTCACTGGGGCCGGCTCGCTCTTCCAGATTCACCTCCACGACCGGCCGATCCGCGACTATCGCGGCAGCGTGCCGACCGCCGAGGAGCGCGACCGCGTCGCCCGGCTTCATCGCGGCTTGATGGCGCATGGCGTCATCACCGCGCCATCGCTGATGGGCTGCCTCTCGACTCCGATGGGCGAAGCGGAGGTCAACGCCTTCGTCGACGCCTTCGTTCACGCTGCGGCGAGGGATGAGGAATGAGGGATGAGGGACCGGGGGATGGCGTCGATCGGTTGCGTAGGGACATTTCCCCGACCTGTCCGCGGGCCGCAGACCCGCCATGCGTGGGGAGCAGGCCGCGGCCCGGTAGGCGGCGAACAGATTCTTTGCGGGGAAGCCGGCCGGGCAACCGATCGGCGTTGGCCGTCTGCGGACGGCGGACAGGTCGGGGACCTGTCCCTACGAGTGGCGTCCCCGTCCCTCATCCCTCATCCCGAAAGGTTGACCCATGACTGACGAACGGTCGCACCGCTCGATCCTGCGCAGTGACGCGGCGCTGGACTTGACGAGCGACTTCTGGATGCACAGCCATTTCCGGGCGATGGCCGAGGTCTACCACTCGCTGCTGACCCAGGCGGAGCTGCTGCCGGGAGACCGCGTGCTCGACCTGGGCTGCGGCAGCGGCACGCACTTCGCCTGGATCGCGGCGATCGTCGGGCCGGAGGGCCGGATCGTCGGCGTCGATGCGGATCCCGAGAACCTGGAGATCGCCCGCAGCCGGATCGCCGGCCAGCCGTGGGCCGGCCAGGTCGAGCTGCGTGAGGGGCCGCTGGCGCCGCTGCCCTTCGAGGATGGCGCGTTCGACGCCGTCTGGTGCGCAGGGTCGCTCCAGTACGTCGCCGATCCGATCGCGACGATTCGCGAGATGGTGCGCGTCGTCCGCTCCGGCGGTAAGGTCGCCGTCCAGGATGTCGAGATGCATCCGATGCTGCTCGGGCCGATGCCGGACGACCTGCTGATCGCGCTGAAGGACTGCCTGCCGCGCGGCGACACCGGGACCGACGAGGGGTTCGTCGACTGGTTCACCGGCCACAAGCTGCGCGGCTATCTGCTGGAGGCCGGCCTGCGCGAGGTGCGCGGCTACCTACGGATGCGCGACTACGTCCACCCGCTCACCGACGACGAGCGTCGCTTCCTTGATGTCGCCATCCCGTACCTCTGCACGGAGTCGCCGGGCATCCATACCCTGCGGCCAGAGCAACGAGCGGCGCTGGCCCGCCTCGTCGAGCCGGCCGACGACGCGCCGCTCATCCACCGCCCCGACTTCCAGTTCGTCGAGGGTCGGGCACTGGCGGTCGGGGTGAGGTGAGGGACGAGGCATGAGGGACGAGAGGATTGTAGAGGCGTATTGCATACGCCCGTTCGAATACGATCGATAGTGGGAATGGGGAGCGGATGAGCGGGAGAGTTGTGGCGGTGAGCCGGAGTGCGACGCATACGTTGAGCAAGCCGACGGAGGCGGAGATCCGGCTGCTGGAGGGACTAGGTGTTGAGGGGGACGCGCACGCGGGCGTGACGGTCAAGCATCGCTCGCGGGTGGCGCGCGACCCGAGCCAGCCGAACCTGCGCCAGGTCCACCTGATCCACGCCGAGCTGTTCGATGAGCTGCGGCCCGACGGCTTCGCGATCGTCCCCGGCGAGATGGGCGAGAACGTCACGACGAGCGGCGTCGACCTGCTCGGTCTGCCGACCGGCACGCGCCTGCGGCTCGGTAGCGAGGCCGTCGTCGAGGTGACGGGCCTGCGCAACCCCTTCGCTCAGCTCGACGAGATCCAGCCGGGGCTGATGAAGGCGACCCTCGATCGCGACGCCGAGGGCAACCTGGTCCGCAAGGCCGGCGTGATGGCGGTCGTCATCCGCGGCGGCGCCATCCGGCCGGACGACACGATCGAGGTGATGTTGCCGGACCGGCCACATACGCCGCTGGCTCCCGTCTGACCTGATGGCGCGCGACGTGCTGCGGGGAGAGCACACGCGGGGAGGGAGCATCACAATGCTACCGGCCTACGACCGAATCCTTCGCCAGCTGATCGAGCAGCGTGTCCCCTATCGGCTGATCCGGAGCGACCTGGCGCCGGTCGCGCCGCTGACCCGCCAGCGCTGGCTCACGACGGTCGCATTCCACACCGGGCGCGGCGAGTGGACGCTGGCCGTCATCCGGCTGGGCGACGCGATCGACCTCACCCGATTGGCGCTCGTCGTCGGCGTCCCGCCGGCCGACCTCTCGCCAGCCTCGGCCGACGAAGCGCGCTGGGCGCTCGGCTGCGACCCCGACGGCCTCGCGCCGATCCCGCCAGTCGTCCGCGCTCGCGTCATCTTCGACGAGGCCGTCACCCAGCTCGACGTCGCCTGGTGCGGCTCCGGCCGCTGCGACCGGACCCTGGAGATCCGCGTCCGCGATCTCCTCGACCTCACCGGCGGCCGCGTCGTCCGGCTGGTGCGGGAGTAGGAGACCTCACCCCCCGTCCCCCTCTCCCCACGGGAGAGGGGGAGATTGGATTGTGAGCATCGCTATTGACAACGAACACGCCAGCCACACGACACCCTCTCTCCCAGCATTGGGAGAAGGGGCGGAAGCCCTCTGGGCAGCGGTGAGGGTCAACCGTTACCCCTCAACCACGATCGTCCCGACCATGCCCTCGGCGGCGTGCTCCAGGCAGGCGTAGGTGTAAGTCCCGGGAAGGGTGAGGCGGACGCTGAAGCGCTGGCCGGGCTGAAGAGGGCCGGAGTCCCAGACGGTGGCGAGGTCGGGGAGCGCGGCGACGCCGGGCAGCTTAGCCGGATCGCAGGTCGTGGTGTGCGGCGTGTCGCCGGCCGAGACGAACGTGACGGTGTCACCGGCCGCGATGGTGAGCTCGGCCGGGTCGAATGCCGGAGCGTCAGTCATATCCACGGTATGGGTCCGCGGGCCGGCCGTGATTGGCGAGGCGGACGGCGTCACATCATCGTCGCCTCCGCCGCAGGCGGCGACGAGCGGTGCGGCCAGCGCGCCGGCCATCATGGCCAGGACCCTTCGCCTGCTTAGTGCCACCCCGCGCCATGGCGCATCGTCCCTCATCCGGTGACTCCTCGTCGCTCTTCGGCGCCAGCCCGGTCATGGCAAGCATTGTGCTGAACTGTCCATGGCCGACCCCGCGAATGCGACGTTTCTCGCATTGCGGTTGCCACCGTGCTTGGCTATTCTAGACGGTAGCCGTGCGGCGCTCGCGAATCTGGCGTCGCTGCCAGCCGGCAGCACGGCCGAGCGGTATGTCGTGATAGACACAGGGAGGGGCCTAATCTATGGCATTTGAGCTTCCGAAGCTTCCATATCCGGAGGATGCGCTTGAGCCGAACATCGACCAGCAGACGATGAGCATTCACCACGACAAGCACCACGCCGCGTATGTCAACAACCTGAACGCTGCGGTCGAGGGCACCGAGTTCGCCAATATGGACATCGAGGACCTGCTGCGCAACATCGGCAAGGTCCCGGAGGACAAGCGCACGGCGGTTCGCAACAACGGCGGCGGCCACGCCAACCACACGATGTTCTGGGAGATCATGGGTCCGAACGGCGGCGGCGCGCCGACCGGCGAGCTGGCTGATGCGATCAACAGCGCCTTCGGCAGCTTCGACGAGCTGAAGACCAAGATGAACGCCGCGGGCGCCGGCCGGTTCGGCTCCGGCTGGGCCTGGCTGATCGTCAACGGCAGCGGTGGACTGGAGGTCATCAGCACCGCCAACCAGGACAGCCCGCTGATGGACGGCAACTACCCGGTCATGGGCGTCGATGTCTGGGAGCACGCCTACTACCTGAAGTACCAGAACCGCCGCCCGGACTATCTGTCTGCCTGGTGGAACACGGTCAACTGGGATGCCGTCAACAAGCGCTACGCCAAGGCCAAGAGCGGCAAGTAGCTTCGACAATTCCATGTCAGGTCTGGAGCGGGAGGGCGATCGCCCTCCCGTTTCTGTGCCACCTACTCGTCGGACAGCGTCGCGATCGTCGCCTCAATCTCGGCCGCCAACTCGGCGGGGCGGTGCAGCGGGATGTCGTGCGCCGTCTCGGAGAGCCAGACCAGCCGGCGGTCCGACGAGCGACGCAGCCCCATCAACGCCGCATCAGCACCCTGCTGCTTGAGCGACAGGAACGTCCGCGCCCGCTCGTCGGATGTCGAGCTGTCGGCCAGCACGATCGTTACCGGGCAGGCGACGGACTCGAAGTAGTCGGCCGGCCGGAAATCCCAGAGCGAGCGCAGGATGCGACGATGGTTCTCCCGCGAGAGCCGCGGCCCGACCGTATCGTCCTCGCGGAGCTGGACGATGTTGAGCACAATCTCCTCCAGCTCCGGCCGCCAGGGCAGGTCGCGCCGCTCGCGCATCCGCGTCAGGAACTCGGCCCGCGGGGCGCCAGCGTAATCGGGCGGCATCATGTCGCGCTCGACCTGCTCCCAACTGGCCCCCGGCCGCGACTGCATATCCATCACCCCGCCATCGACCAGCACGACGGCACTGACGCCGTAGGGGTAGAGCGCGGCGTAGGCCAGCGCGACCGCCGCGCCCCAGGAGTGACCGACGACCACCGGCAGCCGCAGCCCGAGCGCCTCGGCCAGCGCCCGGTCGTCGCCGACGACCTGCTCGACGCCATAGCCGTCGTCCGGCTTATCGCTCTCGCCATGGCCGCGCTGGTCGAGCGCGACCACCCGCCGCTCGCGCCCGAGGATCGGCCCGACCAGGTCCCAAATGCGCTTCGACGAGGCCAGCCCGTGGATCAGCAGGATCGGAGGCCGCGCGTCGCCACCGGCCCACTCGCGCCACGCCAGCCGCACCCCATTGACCTCGGTAGACCCCTCGTGCGCGTCAACGTCGCTCATTCATCAGCCCTTCAGTTCGGGACGCGGGACGCGGGACGTGGGCTGGCAACGTCGAGCCGCCCGGCTACGGTTTGGTGACCGATCCGCTCGCAGAGGGCGAACACGAGGTTCGCCCCTATGTTTCCACGCGTCCCACGTCCCTCATCCCTCATCCCTCATCCCTCACGCGAAACGTCTCGCCGCTGGCGAAAGGCTGGACGCCGTCGGGTCCGACGAGGTAGGCGCACCCCGCGCCGTGGACGAGGCAGTCGCCACTGTCGGGGTCGAGGATGCAGGCGGTGTGCTCGTCGATCGCCAGGACCGTCGTCGGGCCGGGGAGCAGCGCGAGGAGCCGCTCGAAGCGCTCCGCGCCCATGTAGCAGTGCGTCGTGTCGAGGTCGGCCCCGCCTTCGGCGTTGTTCCAGTGCGGCACAACGGTGAGGTTGTAGCCGAAGCGGGAGAAGAGATCCAGACCGGCCGCCCAGGATAGGTCCTCGCCGACCTTGAAGATCTCGTAGACCGGCAATGCATAGCGGCCGAAGGCGATCGCCGCCGCGCTGGCCAGCGAGAGCGTTGCTCCGGCGGCGACGCGTGTGACGAGCGCGTCGAACGTCCGGCTGCCGGCCAGCACCCGCGCCGCGTAGGTCGGGCTGCCGGGGCCGGCGAAGATCAGGTCGGCGCCATCCAGCCGCGTCGCGATCGCCACGTCGTCCGTATCGAACGCGCCGCCGCGTGTCCGCGCCGGGACGATCTCGACTCGCGGGCCGAAGTTCTGCAGGTTGTGCTCGAAGAAGTGGCGAAGCTTGTCGCTGACCACATCGACGTTCGGCTGGAAGCCGGCCGGCGCCTCGACGATCGCGACGGCTGGCGGCTTCGGTAGCCGGGCCAGGAGCCGCTCGTGGACCTGCCGGCCGTAGCGCCCCGTCTCGCCGGAGCCGAACAACGCGATCGTGCCAGTCATGCCACCGCGCTCCTTCCTGCCACCGGTCTCCCGGACAGCCTAGCCAGAATACGCCCGGCGAGCCGGATCGGGCAACCGCCAGAAACAGCGCCGCCCGTCGCGAGCGCGACGGGCGGCGCGGAACGGCTGTATCGACGGATTACGGCGCCGGCGTCAGCGACGAGCCGAGCGGCTTCGCGGTCGACTGCGTCTGTAGCAGCGCCGCGACCGACTCGCCGAGCGCGGCGACGTCCTGCTCGGTCAGCACCGCGATCCGCTCGTTGAGGAGCGCGGTGATCTGGTCGTCGGTCAGGCCGGCGAACCGCTCGTCGACCAAGCGCTTGTAGTCGCCCTCGGTGAGGGTCGCAACCTGCTCCGGCGTGAGGTCGGCCACGGCGATCTGCCGCTTGACGACCTCGGTCACAAGCGTCGTGAGCTGGTCTGTCGGGACCGCAGCGAGCTTCTCGTCGTGCGCGGCCAGCCAGGCCACGACATCGCTCACCGTCGCGAACGCTGGGATCACCGGCGTCGACGTCGGCGGCTCGGGCGTCGGAGTCTGAGTCGGCTCCGGCGTCGGGGTAGCCGTCGGTTCGGTCGTCGGGCTTGGCGATGGCGTCGGAGTAGCCGTCGGCTCCGTCGTCGGGCTCGGCGCGGGCGTCGGCTCCGACGTTGGCGTCGGCTCCGGCGTTGGCGTCGCGGCCGGCTCGGTCGGCGATGGCGCTGGAGTCGGCCACGGCTCGGCGACAACCATCGGCGGTTCTGGAGTCGGCGTCGGAGTCGGTTCCGGCGTCGGGCTCGGCTCCGGATCGGCCGGCGGGATGGGCGGCGCCGGCGGCGCCGGCTCGCTGCCGAGGTGGTAGACCTCGACGGCGTTGTTGCGGTCCAGGCCAAGCGCCATGAACGCCTGCCAGTTCATTTCGATGACCCAGTGGGCCAGCCAGCTGCCCAGATGTGGGTCGGCCACCATGTCGCCGACCGTGCAGTCGATCGTCACGCCGTTGGCCGAGAGACGCAGCTTGTAGCCGGGGATGTAGCCCGGGCGGACGCAGTAGTAGCCGTTCGGGTCATCCTGCCAGCCGGGGGCGATCAGGTTCCAGGTCTCGTAGAGCCGAAGCGTCCGCTCCCACCAGGCGCGGTCGTAGCTGGGCGAGTAGTAGGCCGAGTGCCCGGCGCCGAGAAGCTGGCCGACCTCCGATCCGGGGGCCGGCGTGATCGGCGCTGACGGGTACTTCGCCAGCAGCTCGTCGCCCATCGTGACGACCTTGTCGACGAACGCCTGCTGGACCGGGTCGTTGTCCTTCGGGTTCCCGCCGGAGTAGTAGTCGGCGACGATATCGGCGAAGTTGAGCGACTGCGGG
>DAOKZM010000159.1:0-7003 GCA_035325665.1 Thermomicrobiales bacterium
TGGGGAGCGCGATGGGGCGGCCATGCTTGAGGACGCGAAAGCTGCCGAGAATACAGATAACGATCGGCCAGGTCGCGAGTGGGTCGCCTGCCGGCGGGCTGGCCGGCGCGGCGGAGGGCTTGGCGAGGTCGATGGGGAGACGCATGCGAGACTCCTCGCTCGTGACGCGCGGCGGGGTTTTCGCTATTGAGCGACGAGCGGTTCGCCAGGCGGGCCGCCCGCCGGTTCGTATTCCCTTCTCTTCCGGTCTCTTCCGGACAATAGCGCGTGGGGCGCCCACGATGACGAAGTTATCAGATGTACTTGCATCATAGCGCTTCCGGCCAATCTGGCAACCGGCCCGGCGTGGCTGGAGGACGGCGCCACGCGCTCGCCAGTGATGACCCGTCTTTCACCCGTTCGTGACTCAGTCATGACCAGAATCTGACCCGTCGTTCAGACTCGACCACTAGAGTCGGGCCAGATGAGTCGCCCTCGCGACAGGACCGACCACGGTGCAGCCATCCGCTCCGGATGACCTGGATGCGTCACGCCATGTCACGCTGATTCTGCGCACCCTCGTTCGTCGTGGCGGGGACGTGGTCCAGGGCGAGGTGATCGACGCCGAGAGTGGCGCGCGCAGCCCGTTCGTCGGCTGGGACGGGCTCGTTCGGGCGCTTCGCACGTTGCTCGGGCCGGGTGGCGAGCACCCGACGGCGGGGCGTTCCGGCCGCCGCGGATCAGAAGGTGGGTGACGACGATGGGCGCGAAGGTCAATTGGTCGGTCAGCGTCAAGGTTACCGGCGGCCCGACGATCGGCGCCGCCGCGACGCTCGATGTCGAGGCGTACGACCCGATCGAGGTCACGATTCCGGCTGGCGCGGACGGCGTCGAGGTAGATGTCCAGCCCAGTGACGCCGACCAGGTCCAGCTGCTGCTGATCCGCGCTAGCCCGGGGCCGGGCGAAGGTGAGGAGCTGACCAACTCGGTCGACGGCGGGGCCGCGGACATCGCGCTGGACGCCCCGCAGCTGCTCGTCGGCCAAGGGCTCGTCAACCTGCTCGGGGCGGCGCCGAGGAAGCTCGCCTTCACCAGCACGATGGCGGCCGATACCGACGTCTCGATCTTCGTCGCGCGCTCGGCGACCGCGCCGAATCCGTAGTCCCGGATCGCAGCGAAGGGAAGCGACCAATGTCACTCTCGTTGACCTACCCGGGTGTCTACATTCAGGAGCTCGACTCCGACGTCCGCACCATCACCGGCGTCGCGACCTCGGTCACGGCGTTTCTCGGTCGGGCGCTGCGCGGGCCGCTGAACGACCCGGTTCGCATTCAGAGCTTCGCCGACTACGAGCGCCGCTTCGGCGGGCTGTGGGCCGATAGCCTGATGAGCTTCTCGGTGCGCCACTTCTTCCTCAACGGCGGCGGCGACGCGCTGATCGTCCGCGTCCACAACCCGAGCGGCGCTGGAGAGACCGACCTCGCCGGGGCCGACCTGCCGGCCGAGGGCGGTGGCAACCCGCTGCGCATTCAGGCGGCCAACCCCGGCGCCTGGGGCAACAACCTACGCCTGATCGTCGACCACGAGACGCGCGACAAGAACGAGACGACCCCGGTGCTCTTTAACCTGTTCGTCGAGGAGCGCAGCCCGCTGCCGCCGAACGCCATCGTGGCGACGGAGCAGCACCGCAACCTGTCGCTCGACCCGGCCTCCAGTCGCTTCGTCACCCAGGTGCTCGCCCAGGAGTCGGACCTGGTGCGCGTCGACGAGGCGGAGCCCTTCCCGGACAACCGGCCCGACCTGACCGCGCCGTTCGTCCAGCTCGCCGACGGCGACGATGGACTCGCCATCGGCGACGACCAGCTCACCGGGGCCGGCCTCGAGGGGGCCAAGGAGGGACTCTGGGCGCTGGAGCGGACCGACCTGTTCAACCTGCTCTGCATCCCGCCGTTCACCGACGTCGACGAGGTCGATCCGGCGACGTGGGATATCGCGGCGCAGTACTGCGAGGACCGTCGCGCCGTCCTGCTCGTCGACCCGCCGCTGGCCTGGAACAGCGCCGACGACGTGGACGACGCGGCAATCCTCGACCAGGTGGTCGCCCGCAGCGCGAACGCCGCGCTCTACTTCCCGCACATCCGCGCCGCCAACCCGCTCAAGGAGAACCGGCTGGAGACGTTCGTGCCCTCCGGCGCGGTGGCCGGCGTGATCGCCCGCACCGACGCGACCCGCGGGGTCTGGAAGGCGCCGGCCGGGCAGGAGGCGACCCTCGCCGGGGTGCAGGAGCTGTCCGTCTCCCTGACCGACGGCGAGAACGGGCTGATCAACCCGCTCGGGGTGAATGCCCTGCGCACGTTCCGGGTGGCCGGCCGCGTCGTCTGGGGCGCGCGGACCCTCGTTGGCGCTGACGAGCTCGCCTCGCAGTGGAAGTACCTGCCGGTGCGCCGTCTGGCGCTCTACATCGAGGAAAGCCTCTACCGGGGGACGCAGTGGGTCGTCTTCGAACCGAACGACGAGCCGCTCTGGTCGCAGATCCGGCTGAACCTCGGCGCGTTCATGCACGACCTCTTCCGCCAGGGCGCGTTCCAGGGCACGACGCCGCGGGCGGCCTACTTCGTCAAGTGCGACCGCGAGACGACGACGCAGAACGACATCGACCGCGGCATCGTCAACATCATCGTCGGCTTCGCGCCGCTCAAGCCGGCCGAGTTCGTGGTGATCAAGATCCAGCAGATCGCCGGGCAGCTGGAGACGTAAGGAGGCGAACATGGCCCAGTTCAGCGTCAACGCCCAGCGCTTCGACCCCTACAAGAACTTCAAGTTCCGGGTGAAGTGGGACGGGCGCTACGTGGCCGGCGTCAGCAAGGTCACGGCGCTCAAGCGCACGACCGAGGTCGTCAGCCACCGCGAGGGCGGCGACCCGAGCAGCAGCCGCAAGTCGCCGGGGCGGACCGAGTACGAGGCAGTCACCCTGGAGCGCGGCGTGACCCACGACACCGAGTTCGAGAAGTGGGCCAACAAGGTCTGGAACTGGGGCTCGGCTCTCGGCAGTGAGGTGTCGCTGCGCGACTTCCGCAAGGACGTCATCCTCGAAGTCTACAACGAGGCCGGCCAGCTGGCGATCGCCTACAAGCTCTACCGCTGCTGGCCGTCGGAGTACCAGTCGCTGCCCGACCTGGACGCCAACGCTAACGCCGTCGCGATCCAGACGCTCAAGCTGGAGAACGAGGGCTGGGAGCGCGACTACGACGTCACCGAGCCGACCGAGCCGAGCTTCAGCGAGCCGGCCACCTGATCGAACGAATGTAGCGGCCGATGTCTATTCCTTCAGCCCGCCAGCTGCTCGACGTCTGGGAAGCGGGCCGCGGACTCGACCATACCGACCGCGCGCTGCTGATGCTGCGCTGCGCCGGGGAGCCGGACGGCGCCGGTCTGAGCATCGGCCGGCGCGACGGGCTGCTGCTCGACCTCCGCGAGCGCCTCTTCGGCGCGCGAATCGACGCGGTCGAGTCGTGCCCGGCCTGCGCGGCCCGGCTCGAGGTCGTCTTCGATATCGCCGATGTTTGCGTGGCCGATCCGGGGATGGCGGCCGGCTGGCTCGACCTGGCAATTGACGACTACCGGATTACCGCACGTCCGTTGACGAGCGACGACCTGCTGGCGACGCGCGGCAGCGGCGACGTCGCCGCCGTGCGTGCCCGGCTGCTGGAGCGCAGCCTGGTCGAGGCGACCAAGGGCGGGCAGGCGCGTCCGGCGAGTTCGCTCCCCCAGGCGGTGCTGGAGGGCGTCGCTGCGGCGATTGGCGAGGCGGACCCGCAGGCCGAGGTCGAGCTGGAACTTAGTTGCGCCGAGTGCGGCCACCAGTGGCGCCGGCACTTCGATATCGTCGAGTACCTCTGGTCCGAGATCGAGCAGCACGGCCGGCAGATGCTGCGCGACGTGCACCTGCTGGCGCGGGCCTACGGCTGGGACGAGGATGCCGTGTTGCGCCTTTCGCCGTGGCGGCGCGGGTGCTACCTGGAGATGATCGCCGATGGCTGACCTGCTCTCCAGCCTCGCCGCCCGCGCCCTGGGCGAGCTCGACAGCGTCCGGCCGCGCGTCGTCTCGGCATTCGAACGCCCGGCGATCGCGACGGGGAGCGGCTGGGTCGATGCGCTGGAGGTTGAGTTGCCGGTCGAGCCAGTCACCCGCCCGAGCGCCGCGCAGCCAGCCCGACCAGTGCCCGACGATCCTGCGGCGCCGCCACTCGATGTTTCGACGCCGCGAGCGCCCCTCCCTGGCCCACCGCCGCCCGTTGAGCCGGTGATCGCTCGCAAGACGGTTCCGATAGAAACCGCCGCTCCGGTGGTCACCACCGATGTGGCCGAGTCGGAGCGGCACGCGCCAATCGCCCGGCCCGCGCGGCCGGAACCGCCGGCTCGGGAGCGACGGCCGGCCGCTGCGGTCGGTCCAGTACCGGCGCGCGAACCCATACCACAGATCGTTCCCACGCCGGCTGAAGCCGAGCCACGCGCGCCGCAGCCCGCGATTCGGGAGACCGTCGTCCTCATCGACCGCCGGCCGACGGAGCGGCCGTCGCCGGACGCACCACGCGACCGAACGCGCGATGTCGCCGGCCCGGCGACAGAGCCGGCCACCCCGCGCATCCTGGCCCGTCCCGTACCGGCCCGCGAGCCCGGGCTCATCCCTGTCGCGCGTCGCGAGCCGGCTCCCGCGCCGCCGGTGATCGTCACGATCGGCCGCGTCGAGGTCAGCCTGTCGCGGCCCACTGAGCCGCCGCGACCGATCCCGCGGCCGGCGTCGCCCCAGCCCGCCATGTCGCTCGGCGAGTACCTGGAGCGCTCGCGGAGGGGGCGGCCGTGAGCAACTACCTGGCGATCGCCACCGTGACGGCTACACTGGCCCACATGCTGCGCGACCCCGTCCAGGCGGACGTCGGCGGCTCGGACGTCTGGCCGGACCGGCCTCCGGACGACGACAGCGCCCCGGCCGGCCCGGAGGTGCGCATCTTCTTGTATGGCGTCCAGCCGAACGCGGCCTGGCGCAACGCCGACCTGCCGACCCGCTCGTCCGGCGGCGACCTCGCCCAGCGGCCGCAGGCGGCGCTCGACCTCCACTATCTGCTGAGCTTCTATGGCGACGAGCGCGCGCTCGAGCCGCAGCGCATGCTCGGCAGCGTCGTCCGCGAGCTGCACACTCGGCCCCTGCTCGGTCGCGACGAGATTCGCCAGATGATCGCGGCCGGCGTCGATGCCGACCCAAGCTTTCCGCTGGCGACAGCCGACCTGGCCGACCAGCCGGAGCTGGTGCGCTTCACGCCGCTGGCGCTGGACCTCGACGAGATGTCCAAGCTCTGGTCGGCCTTCTTCCAGACCCCCTACCGGCTGTCGGTCGCCTGGCAGGCGTCGGTCATCCTCGTCAGCCCCGACGACGCGACCCGACCGTCGCTGCCGGTCAGCGAGCGTCGCCTGGTCGTCACGACCATCCGACGCCCGCTGATCACGCGGGTCGAGGCCGTCGCCGGTCTGCTGGAGCCGGTCACGACCGGGACGGAGGTCCGCATTACCGGCAGCCAGCTGCGTGGCGAGATCACGACCGCCTGGTTCGGGGCCGAGCGGGTCGATCCGCCGCCTGCCGCGGTGGGCGAGCGCGAGATTCGCGTCGTCGTCCCGGACGCGGCGCGGGCCGGGCTGGTCGGCGTGCGGGTCGAGCACCGGCTGCTGCTGGGCGAGCCGCCGACCGAGCGCGCCGCCGGGTCGTCAAACATCGCCCCGCTCGTCCTCCGGCCGCGGATTCGCGAGGCGGGCGGTGTCTACGAGGTCGCCGTCGCCGACGTCGAGGCGGACGGCGACTTGCGCGCCGGCAACCTGGTCGTGACTGTCGATCCTGCAGCTGGCCGGCGCCAGCGCGTCGTCGCCCATCTCAACCAGATCGACCCGGCGGCCGGCGTGGAGCCGGCGTCGTATAGCTTCCCCGACGAGTCGCGCGACATCGAGGGCGCGCCGGACGAGACGAACGTGCTGGAGATCCCCTTCGCGGGAGTCACGGCCGGGACATACCTGGTCCGTATCCAGGTCGACGGCGCCGACAGCCCGCTCGACCGCGACGACGACCCCGATAGCCCGACCTTTGAGCAGTACGTAGCGCCACAGGTGGACATCCCATGACTGACCTTGCCCTCCAGACCTGGGCCGAGCAGAACCAGCGCTACCTGAGCGTCGCGCTCGCCGCTGTGCGCCAGCGGCTGGAGCCGGGGGGCAGTGATGCTACAACGGCGGACGACCTGCGCGTGCTGGCCGGGGAGATGCCCGCCCCTCCGGCAATCGAGGCGCTGGCGCAAGGGTTCGACCTCTCCAGCTTCGAGCGCGACCTGCTCCTGCTCTGCGCCGGCGTGGAGCTGGACGCCGGAATCGCCGCCGCAGTCGCCCGTGGCGGCGGACCGCTGCCGACGTTCGGGCTTGCGCTGGCGACGCTGGACGCGCCGCACTGGAGCGCCCTGTCGCCCGCGCGGCCGCTGCGCCGATGGCGGCTGGTCGATCTGCTCGACAGCCGGACGCTGACCGGCAGCCCGCTGCGCATCGACGAGCGCGTCCTCCACTACCTCACCGGCGGGCAGTACCTGGACGAGCGGCTGGCGGGTGTAGTCGAAGTTGATGACGGCTCTCGCTCGCTCGCCCCATCGCATGAGCAGGTTGCCGACGCCATCGTTGCCGCCTGGGCGGCCGGCGCGGACATGTCGGCGCTGATCCAGCTCGTCGGCGCGGAACCTGGCACAGCTAGGACGATCGCCGCCGGGGCAGCCGAGCGGCTCGGCGCGAGCCTGGCCGTCCTCAGCGTCGCCGATATCCCGGCGGCCGCCCGCGAGCGGGAGGAGCTGATGCGGCTCTGGGAGCGCGAGGCGGTGCTCGGCTCCAGTGTGCTGCTCGTCGACTGCCTCGACCTCGACGGCGGGCCGGCCGAGGAGCGCGCGGCGCTGGCACTGCCGGGCAATATCGCCAGCCCGGTGATCGCGGCCATCCGCCG
>DAOKZM010000159.1:7013-7253 GCA_035325665.1 Thermomicrobiales bacterium
GGACGGGCGCGAGCGCCACGCCCTCTGGGAGGCGGCGCTGGGAGCGCAGTCGATCGTCGTCAACGGCCGGCTCCCGGCCGTCGCTCAGCAGTTCGCGCTGGACGCCGCCGAGATTCAGGAGGTCGCGGGCGAGCTGGCGCTCCGGACAGACGGGGCTTCAGCGGACGGCGTGCTCTGGGACCTCTGCCGCGACCGGACCCGGCCGCGACTCGACGGGTTGGCGCAGCGGATCGAGCCGGC